>CAZDKB010000020.1:0-31677 GCA_964505885.1 uncultured Flavobacterium sp. | reverse complement strand
TGACTATAATGACTTTTGGGCAGGTAGAGATTACCTTTTACAAATGAAACCAATGAAAGCAGCTTTACTGATGTCTCATGGATTTAATGATTGGAATGTGATGCCAGAACATAGTTATCGAATTGCCATGAAGGCCAAAGAGATGGGGATTCCTACTCAAATTTATTATCATCAAAACGGACATGGAGGTCCTCCTCCAATGAGAATAATGAATCGATGGTTCACGAAGTATTTGCATGGAATAGACAACGGTGTTGAAAACGATGCCAAAGCATGGATTGTTAGAGAAAATGATAGAAGAACTAATCCGACAGCTTACAAAGATTATCCTAATCCAGCTGCCAGTCATGTTACCTTGAACCTGCAGTCAGGTGGTAACGAATTAGGCGGTTTATCTCTATTAAAAAATAAAACAAAAAAGAAGGAGACATTGATTGATGATTCTTCTATATCAGGAAATTCGCTTGCAAAATCTAGTTCTTCAAATAATAGACTTTTATATGTTACTCCTATTTTGAAAGAAGATATTCATATTTCAGGATTACCAGAAATAAGTGTAAGAATCGCAAGTAGTAAACCTGCAACAAACCTTTCTGTTTGGTTAGTTTCATTGCCTTGGAATTCTGATAAAAAAGCGAAGATCACCGAGAACATTATCACCAAAGGTTGGGCAGATCTTCAAAATTATAAGTCGATCACAAAAAGTAAACCCTTAAAACCTGGTAAGTTCTATAAAATGACTTTCGATCTTCAGCCAGATGATCAAGTGATTAAAAAAGGACAGCAAATTGGATTGATGATCTTTTCCAGTGACAATAAGCACACCATCTTACCCAAACCAGGAACAAAATTAACAGTAGATATTGACAAGACAAGTGTTTCCATTCCTATTGTTGGTGGTATTGACGCTTTGAAAAAAGCCATCGAATAAATTAATGATTTCTAAAGATTACTTATTGATATTTGCGCTGACTTTCTGTGGCACCTATCTATGTTCAAGTCAAGATCTTAGAAAACATGAATGGAAGAATAGAGTATTGTTGATTTCTTCCAAACTAGAAAAACCTTTAAATGAACAGGTAACTATTCTTCTGAAAGATTCAGAAGGACTTAAGGAACGAAAGCTGATCATTTACAAAGTTCTTCCCAATAAATACGCCGAAGGAATTCAAAGCGAATTGTGGTTGAAGAACGAAAAATTCTATGACAAGATAAAAGGAAAGAAAAGCGATTTTGAAGTGATTCTTATTGGCTTAGATGGAGGAGTCAAATTGAGGCAAATCGAAAGTCTAAGCACAGAAAAACTATTTGCTTTGATCGATGGAATGCCAATGAGGCGTAGAGAAATTAAGAACTAAAACAAACTTTTACTTTGAATCATACAGACATTATAGTTGTTGGAGCAGGATTATCGGGAGTTGGAGCTGCCTGTCATTTAGAGAGAAAGAATCCAGAAAAGAATTACAGAATCTTAGAAGCCAGAGAAGAAATTGGAGGAACATGGAGTTTATTCAAATACCCTGGAATAAGGTCTGATTCTGACATGTATACCTTTGGTTACTCTTTTAAGACTTGGGACAACCCAAAACAATTTGCAGATGCTCCAAGTATTTTGCAATATGTTAATGAAGCAGCTGATGAATATAAGATCCGAGAAAAGATCCATTATCATACGCAGGTAACAGCGGTTAATTTTGATACATCCACAAATCATTGGCAAGTAGAAACTCAAGATTTATCTACTGGAAAGAGTGAAGCCTTTACTTGCAACTATTTATTTGTATGTACCGGCTATTACAACTACAAAAATGGATATACTCCAGATTTCAAAGGAATAGAAAACTTCAAAGGGAAGGTAATACACCCTCAGCATTGGCCAGAGAATTTTGATTATTCTGACAAAAAAGTAGTGGTGATTGGGAGTGGTGCAACTGCGGTTACAATTGTTCCTAAAATGGCCGAGAAAACAAAAAAGATCACCATGCTTCAGAGATCTCCAACCTATGTTGGTGCATTTCCAAATAAAGATAAGGTTGCCTTATTCTTAAAGAGAATCCTCCCCAAGAAAACTGCACATAGAGTTATTCGATTCAAGAATATACTTGTGCAACTTATTTTCTTCACCGCATGCAGGACTTGGCCTAATACAATGAAAAAATTATTGATCAAAGGAGCTCAAAAACAGTTGGGAGAAGTACCAGCAAGACCTCATTTTGAACCAAATTACAAACCTTGGGATCAGCGATTTTGTGTAGCACCAGACGGTGATCTATTCGCAACTTTAAAAGAAAAGAAGGCTGATATTGTGACCGATCATATAGAAGAATTTAATGAAAATGGAATCTTACTAAGATCAGGCCAACAGTTAGATGCTGATATCGTAATTACAGCAACGGGCTTAAAATTACTCGCCTTTGGTGGAGCACAAATCTCAATAGACAAAAAACCTTTCGACATATCTCAATCTCTCACTTATCGCGGATTGATGTTAAGCGAATTACCAAACGCCATTTTCTTTGCGGGATACACGAATGCATCTTGGACCTTAAAAAGCGATCTCACAAGTGAATATGCAAGTCGACTCATGCATCATATGGATAAAAAAGGCTACACTTATTTTGTTCCAAAGGTCATGGACGACGACATGGAAACCATTCCTTTATTGAACCTAAATTCAGGTTATATTCATAGGTCGGAAAAAGAGTTTCCAAGACAAGGGGAAAAGATTCCTTGGAGGTTGTACCAAAACTACTTTAGAGACTTTAAAACCCTTAGAATTAATAAAATTAAAGACAAACAACTTCAATTTAAGTAAAAACGGGTAATAATACCCATTTCAATCTACGTACTCTTTTTATACTTTTCTGCTACCAATTAGGTTGCACAACCTTTGTGGAAACAACTGGGCTGTGCTCAACAATAATCAAATCAAAATTCTTATTTATGAAGGCAGAGAAATTATTCACACTGGCAGAAGATGTAAATAGAGATAATATAGAAGAGGTAATGCACCAAGCTGTTGCTCTGGAGCTAGCGACTATACCTACCTATTTATCTACGTATTATTCGATCAATAGAGCTCAAGATCAGGATGCATTATTTGAAAAACTTGTAAATCAGCTTTCAATGTCTGGGCGATTAGAGTCAAAGGAGGAAGCAGAGAAGATTGCCCAAGAACTTAAATTAGACATTCTTGTGTATGCAAATAAAGCAGCTGCATTAACCATGAGTGTTGTAATCGAGGAAATGCTGCATTTGGCATTATCTTGTAATGTGAAACAAATGGTTTGCCGAACTCCTCCAGATCTGGTAGGGATTGGTAAGGCATTGATCTTTCCAACTCAATTAGATGGCCATGTTCCTGAATTTATAATCAATGCTGGTCCATTATCTCTGCAACAATTGACTACCTTTTTAGAGATAGAAAGCCCAAAGAAATTTGACGTTCCTAAAGAGCTGGATGAAAAACTGCAAGATGCTCCTTTAGAATATCAAACAATTGGTCAACTGTATGAAAAGGTGATGGCTTGTATTAAAAAAGATTTTCCAGGTCATTATCCAAAACGCCCTCAGTTATTACCTCCTCAACCAGGCGGAAATCCAAGACCATTCTATTCTCAAAACTCAATGAATACTGTTTACTATGACAGAGAGCACAATCCTCATTTAATCAATGAAGACGACAGTGGAGAATTGGTAGGTGTATATGATGCACATACGGCTGTTGAAGCCTTAAAGTTGATCTGTGAGCAAGGAGAAGGTAATACTAAGAAAAAAGATGATGAATCTTATCAACATCTACTAGAATGGGACGTAGATAAGTACAAGTTACCAAAACCTATGGAGGTAAAGCTTAATGAAAAAGGTGAAGCAGAAGTATGTTTCTTACCTGGCGATTATGATGATAAAGAGAAAAAGGAACTCACTCACTTTGCTAAATTTTTAGAGGCGTATAGTTTAGGAAGGTATTATCAAGAAAAATTTGAAAAGGACTATCCAGAACTTGATGATTTCTTTAGCTATTTTGTTTATAACCAAGATGTTAATCCTAAAAAAGCGGATTATATAGCCGCTGGAAATAAAAAATTAGAGCTAGCTAATGATCTGGGTAATGCGGTATTCACTTATATTCTTCTTCTGGTAGAAACCTGTTATTATAAGGACGAAGACACTCAATATGAACTTTTCATGTTTGGAATCCATAAATCTATGATCTGGTTGCTTAGTGGAGTAGGTAATCATATTAATCAATACACCTATACCAAAGATAGTAGAGCCTATAGAGGAGCATTGACTTTTGAACCTTATGATTTCCAAAAAAGCTATTTAAGACCAAAAGCTCAAATTTTAGCGATTCTAGACCAATTGGGCAAATTAGATTCTTGGTGGGCAGATTGGGGAGAAAACTACTTCCCTTCATTACCAGATGTGGATCTAGATCACAATATCATAGAAGATATGCCGAAAGTAAATAGTACACCTTACAGACATTAAAATCAACCTAAAAAACAGAAATTATGCCATTAGAAATGAAATCAAGAGAACTTCATGTATGCATGGGCTTGAACTCATGTAAAAACATGGGATATACAGGATCAAATGATTGCGCAGGAAAGGGAGATTGTGCGACAGCAGTCGGACATCCTTGTCACACTTTAAATGCCTGTAAAGGTCAAGGAGGATGCGGAATCTTTGGAACTTCAGCAGAATTTTGTCATCCTGGTCAAAATGATTGTAGATACCAAGGAAGTTGTGGAGTTCCTATATTAAACTCTAGATTTTTTGCCCAAGGACCTAACAAAGGAAGAAGCGTTTGGATGGTAGCTAGAGCAAGATTTGAAGAAAAGAGAAAAATGCAAGGTTTAGAATTTCATGAAGCTCCTCTTAAATACGGACCTACAAATGAGTTTGTTTCGAAAATTACAGGTGTAGTTAAGGATCATTCCTCATGTGGTCAAAGTGGTTCTAGATCTTGTTCATATGCATCGGACAAAACGCAAAGAAAAAAAGAAGCAGATGCTCGCGTTGAAAAAATGAATAAGAAGAGTTTTAAGGAAAGAGAAGAAACTTTAAAAAATTGTCCGCCTAGTGAAGCATTCTAGATTAGGATTACCCCAATTGGGTTTAGGACTTGGTTTAAGGAGTCAGCATTTTGATCATATTCTTAAGAACTCACCAGAGGTTGATTGGTTTGAGGTCATCTCTGAGAATTTTATGGACTCCTTCGGAAGACCTAGACAAATCTTAAAAGAAATAGCAAATAAATACCCCGTGGTAATGCACGGGGTTTCTATGTCTATCGGAAGTATAGATCCATTAAATTTTGACTATCTAAAGAGTTTAAAAACCCTTGCAGATGAAGTCAAACCGGCATGGATATCTGATCATCTTTGCTGGACAGGAGTTCTTACCACAAATTCTCATGATCTTCTTCCTTTACCATTGAATGAAGAATCTTTAAATCATGTTTGTGAACGAATCAAAAGAGTTCAAGATTATCTAGAGCGACCTCTAATCATAGAAAATCCTAGTACTTATGCATCGTTTAAAAATTCAGATATTAGAGAGTCTGAATTCCTTAAATTAATGACTGAAGAAACCGGTTGCGGATTGCTCTTAGATGTAAACAATGTTTATGTATCGTCATTCAACAATGATTTTGATCCAGTTGAATACATCAAAGAGATTCCACACGACAAAATAGTTCAAATGCATTTGGCTGGTCATCAGAATATGGGAAATTATATCATTGATACTCACGATAGAGAAGTCACCCAACAAGTTTGGGAGCTATTTCAAATGACCTATCAGTTGGCACCAGAAGCCGCAATTCTTCTCGAGTGGGACGGTAATATCCCTCCTTTTGAGATCTATTATGAAGAACTTATGAAATCTAAAAAATTCATGGATCCGAATTATAGAGAGGACGTGACTATCCAAGATTTCTCACATCAAGAAGAAGTATCAAATCCATTAAATGTAGTTCCTCTTGAGTTAATAAACGAATCTAACCTCTAATGTTCGAAAAAGTTCATATTCCACTTCCAAAATTTCAAGAATGGATGCAGCAACAATTGCTAGACCCATTCCAACAAACGGAAGTTAATGCGGCTGAGATCCTACCTGATTCTTTGAACTCATTAGAAGATGTGATTCATGATTCTCAAAAGTTATCGGCCAAAGATCATTTAGCTATTTATCAAAGAAGCTATATCGCTAGACTAAGAAATTGTATGTCGACTCAATTTAGCGCCTTAGAATACGCTTTGGGCGAAGATATCTTCACCGCTTTTGCTGATGATTATTTGGCATCCCGACCTTCTTATAACTATAATCTTGGTCTACTCGGCAAGCACTTTGCAGAGCACCTAGAAGAAAATCGTCCAGACAAGCATTCTAATCAAAAAGAAGATTGGATCAATTTTGTAATCGAACTGGCTCAATTTGAATATGATCTTGGAGTAATCTTTGAGCAAAAGTCTAATGAGAACTATCAACTAGCGGAGTTAGATTCTGCAGAAGAAGAGATGGAACTTGTTCCTATTTGCGAATTGTTCAAATTTGATTTCCCAGTACGAGCCTTTTATTCTGATTTTAAAAACGGGAAAGAACCTCAGCTTCCCTTCGAACAAGAAACTTATTGCGTTGTCCTGCGTCATAATTTTAAGTTAGCCGTATATGACCTTCATAAAGGACAATATGAATTCTTGCACTACTTAAAAAACGGAATGAATCTCGCTCAAGCTAAACAGCTATTTATTAAAGATCACAAAGATCATGAAGCCGATTTCAATCGAGTTTGGGACAATTGGAAATCGAGATGGATACAAGCCAAGTTTTTAAGACTTTCCTAATATTTAGTTTACCCTCCATGGTGGGTTCTTTCTATTCTCACCAGCACTGTAGATAATCAATAGATTTCCGTCAGGATCATTTATTCGAGCCTCTTTCCATAACCAAGGTTGCATGGTGGGTAACAGATGGAATTCTAGGCCTTTTTCCTGAAGTCTTTTAACTTCTTCTTCTAGATCTTCATGTTGAAAATACACCGAGATCCCCTCTCCTTGCGGGAGTTCTTCAACCTCGTGAAGAGAAAGGGTTGCATCACCATCCGGTAATTCGAAACGAACATATCTAGGTCTTGCATCTACAATGAGATGTAGACCTAGTTTTTGATAAAATTCCGTCCCTTTCTCAACATCCAGAGACGGAAGTGTTACTTGATTTAATATCATAAATTATTCAATTTTTCTTTATTAAGTACTCTTATTAAATAGAGTAATATCAAAACTCCAATGGCCGATAATATGGATATGAAGGTCCATGTGTCCTCAAAACCAAAAAACTCAATCATTTGAAGTCCTGAATTATGTCCAAAAATGTGGGCTATTGAGAATGAAATGGTATAGAACCCCATATACTCTCCTTGCTTTCCTTTTTTGGCTCTATCGATGACAAAAGAGTTCGAAAATGGAAATGCGATCATCTCACCTACTGTCATGAACACAATACCGATGATCAATACTCCTATCCACGGACTCACCAGCACGGCTACAAAACTCAATCCAGTTAATAGAAGTCCTATCATCATTAAAAAGGATTTGGATTTTCCTGTTTGCTCCAACCATTTGATCAAAGGCATCTCCAGAAGAACGATCAACAAACCGTTTAACCCAAATAGTAAACCGATCTCATATTCCTCTAAAAAATGAACATCTCGATAATATAATGGCATGGTAGAGAAGTATTGAAGAAATACAAATCCAAAAATAGACATGGCCACAAAAAAGATCCAGAATGGTTTATCCTTATATACAGAAACCGGATTTTCAACTTTCACTTCATCCAAAGGCTTTGACTTCTTAGGATGAAGAACTTGAGTTAATAATATTACTGCTAGTACACAGGTTACACCATCTACCCAAAAAAGGCCAAAATAGCCAATCTTGGCTATGATCAATCCGCCTATAGCTGGACCTGCTGTAAATCCTAAGTTGATTGCAAGTCTAACCAAAGTCACAGATCTCGTTTTGTTTTCGGGTTTACTATAAGCACTCATAGCAACAAACATAGCAGGTCTAAAAGTATCAGCTACTAACATTACCAAGAATATTCCAATACAAAAACCTGCAAGGGTACTCACATATTGCAATGCCACAAATAGAATTCCAGTAAAGAATAAGCTGAAGGTCATTACCTTGTAGTAACCAATCTTTTCAGTCAATCTTCCTCCAAGATAGGATCCTGCTACAGAACCCAATCCAAAACAACTCATAATCCAACCTACTGTAGATTCTCTAAATCCTAGACTCTCTGTTAGGTACAGAGACAAAAAAGGAATGACCATGGTACCGGCTCTATTGATAAAGGTAATAAGTGATAACCACCAAATTTCTTTAGAGAGCCCTTTGAAGGTATCAAAGTAATATGCGAAAAACTTGTTCATTGGTTTGAGTTGATTGTAATTGTTTTTAAAATAAAAAGTCCGGCTGAATAGCCGGACTTTTTGCATTGATTGATTTTATTTTTAGATCATCAAAACACATAAGAAGTCCAGCTATGGATATTTGAGGTCCACTGCTTAGTTCTATATGTAATGACGTTTCTCATGATTTTCATTGAATATGGGTTCAAAGCTACATAATTTTTTTAAACAACAGGAAGAAATAAAATTGTTGTTGTATTTTCGAGTAGTTCTAATAGCTAATTCCTAAAATGAAAAGATTTCTTTCACTGTTATTATTTGTGTTACTGATTGCTTGTAATTCCAAAGACAAACGACCTTTGGTAGGAGAAACCGACTATCAAATAAAACTGAACTCTCAGTTTAAAGATGCTTCAAAATCGCCTTTAAAAAAGAAAGATCTTAAAAACTTTAACGGATTAGACTTTTATCCAGTAGACTCTAGTTTTATCGTTACGGCCAAATTAACAGTAACACCTGATGCCCCGTATTTTGAAATGGCGACCACGGATGATAGAAGACCCCTATACCGAGAATACGGCACGGCTAATTTTCAATTAAAAGGCGAGGAATTCACAGTAACGATCTATCAAAGTAAAGAAGAATTAGAAGACCCTAATTTTAGCGATTACTTGTTCTTACCTTTTACCGATGAAACCAGCGGGGATGGTTCTTACGGAGGAGGAAGATATATGAATTTGTTTTTGAGTAAAATTCAAGCCGATAGCACTCTTGTATTAAACTTTAACAACACTTACAATCCCTATTGTGTTTACAACGATAAATATTCTTGCCCATTAGTCCCAAGAAAGAATTACATCGATACAGCTATTACTGCAGGAATTAAAGATTTTAAGAAGGAAGTTTCTGAGTAAGCTTGAAACTATTTAATTAGAGCTTCGATAAATAGATTCCTCCAAAAACTGCTAAGAACGCCAATACAAAACTTGCGATTGTATACATTGCAAATGAGGTAAAATCCCCACTTTTTAAAAAGGTGTGATTTTCATAAGCAAAGGTGGAAAACGTAGTAAAACCACCGCAGAATCCAGTAGCTAATAATAAAGTCTGACTCTGTGAAAGGGTTTCGTTCCTTGCTGCCAAACCTAAAATGAGACCTATCAATAAACTACCTAAAACATTAGCCAGAAAAGTTCCATACGGAATTCCTTCAGAAGCTGGGTTCATGAATTTACCCAAGAGATAGCGAGCAACACTACCAAATCCTCCTCCTATGAATACTAATAGAACTTGCTTCATGATTACAGTTTAATCTCATCTGCATCTGTCCAATTCCATTTACCAGTAACAGTACCTTTAGATAAGGTCATGATCCCAGGATTGGCTCTAACCATAGTTTTTAAAGTAGTAGCATCTCCAAATAAAAACTCAAAAGGAAGATCATATTTGTTCTGAATAAGAACTAACTCATCTCCAAAGGAAGAAGTTGCACCGTACACCTTGTAACCCTTACTAATTGCATCATCTGACACTTTCTTTACATCTGCAAAACCTTCTTCATCAGCTTTCTCAATTTTATATACAATCACGAGAAGCACCTTATCTTCTGATAAGATCTCTTCTGTCAAATCATTCTGAGTGTCTTCTAAAACAAAATTCTGAATTGGCGGTAGAGCCTCAAGATCGTCCTCGGGGTATTCCATTCCCTCAGGAATATTCTTTCCTATAGCATAAGCTCTAAAATCAATAATTGGAAGGTGATTTAATACATAATAAGTGATGTAAGAAAAGCTTAATAGACAAATTAAGGATAAGGCAACAGTCATCTTTTTAGGGAAGATCTCTTTGATATCTTTAACTCTGACCAATAGTAATATGACCAAAACTATCAAAACGACATTCTTGTAAAAAGTTTCCCAAGGTGTGAGTTTAATAGCATCCCCAAAGCATCCGCAATCGGTGACCTTATTGTAATAAGCCGAGTACCATGTCAAGAATAAGAAAATTAAGGAGAGAATAAATAAACTCCAAACTGTGAGCTTAGACTTGTATCCTAACAGAAGTGTCACTCCCAGCATTATTTCCGCCATGATAAGAAGAATGGAAAACTGCAAAGCGTAAGGAGTCAGAAACTCTATATTTAGAACAGCCTCACTAAAATATTCTTCGAATTTGAACTGTGAACCAATTGGGTCTACCAGTTTTACAAATCCGGAAAATACAAACATGGCTCCTACAAAAAGCCTAGATAAGTGAACCAATAACTTCATAATCTTTTGTTTATTTAATTTAACTCATATGAATCATCGCAAATACTGCGTAGTTGATCATGTCTTGATAATTAGCATCAATCCCTTCTGAAACCAAGGTTTTTCCTTTGTTGTCTTCTATCTGTTTCACACGAAGTAACTTTTGAAGAATAAGGTCTGTTAATGAGCTTATGCGCATATCTCTCCAAGCTTCACCATAATCGTGATTCTTGTTCTCCATCAAGTCTTTGGTGATCCCTACATGTTTATCATAAAGATCTGTAGCTTCCTCTGTAGACAGATCAGGATTCTCAACAACACCTAATTCAAGCTGAATCAATGCCATTACTGAATAGTTGATAATTCCAATGAATTCAGATTTCTCGCCTTCGTCTACCTTACGAACAGAATTCTCTTGAAGTTGTCTGATACGTTGCGCTTTGATAAAGATCTGATCGGTTAAAGATGGTAACCTTAAAATTCTCCACGCTGCTCCATAATCGCTCATTTTCTTAACAAATAAACTTCTACATTCGGCAACTACTGCATCGTATTCTTGTGAGGTGTTCGACATAAATTCTCGTTTTCTAAACTGCTAATCGTGTAAAAATAGTAAATACCCAAGTGATTTTAAGAGTATAATTTATATTATTTTTACACATAATTTTCACACTTACTTCATGAAAAAAATCGCTGTTTTTTGTGGTTCAAGCTTAGGCTTTGACCCTATTTATAAGGAATCTGCAATAGAATTAGGGAACGCTTTCGTGAAAAATGATATCACCATGGTATATGGCGGTGGTAAAATTGGAATTATGGGGGTTATAGCAGAAACGATCTTATCTCAAGGTGGAAAAGTAATTGGTGTGATTCCCAAACTCTTAGAAAAAAAAGAAGTCGTAAATCGGGAGGTTACTGAATTGATTGTAACCAAAAAGATGAGTGAACGCAAAGTGATTATGAGTAAATTATGTGATGGTTATATCAGTCTCGCAGGCGGATTTGGCACCTTGGATGAAATGTTTGAAGGATTGACAATGTCTCAATTACAGATCGAAAAAAAACCAAACGGAATTTTGAATACTAATGGTTATTTTGATCATTTATTGGCTCAAGCAGACAGAATGATTGAAGAAGGATTTGTAAGACCATCGAATAAGGATATTCTCATCGTAAGTAGTTCTGTTGATGAGCTACTCAAAAAAATGAATGCCTATGAGGCTCCGCAGAAAGCCGCAGTAACCGATAAAGTGGTGAACAATGACAATTAATTGCAAAGGAACTCTTATAGACCTGTCTCAGCCTAAGGTGATGGGAGTTTTGAATATTACTCCGGATTCTTTCTTCGATGGAGGTAAGTATCAAAATGAAAATTCGATTCTTGCTCAAACGGAAAAAATGTTAAATGAAGGAGCCGCTTTTATCGATGTAGGAGCCTACTCTTCAAGACCTGGTGCTGATCCGGTTTCTGAAGACGAAGAATTGAGAAGAATTGTTCCTGTGGTCAAGTTACTATTGAAAGAATTTCCAGAAGCTGTGCTCTCTGTGGATACTTTTAGATCAAAGGTTGCCAAGGAAACCATATCGTCAGGAGCTGCAATAATCAATGATATATCCGGAGGAAACTTAGACCCACAAATGTTCAAAACGGTGTCAGAACTTCAAGTTCCCTATATACTTATGCATATGCAAGGCACTCCTCAAACTATGCAAAAGAATCCAAACTATGAGAACGTTACTACAGATCTTATCAACTTCTTCTCGGGAAAGATAAAAGAGCTCACAAAGCTGAAAGTAAACGACATTATTCTGGACGTTGGTTTTGGATTCGGAAAAACCCTTGAACACAATTTTCAGTTATTGAAAGATCTTGAATTGTTTCAAAATCTTAAGGTTCCTGTGTTAGCCGGACTCTCAAGAAAATCCATGCTCTACAAGACCCTACAAATCACACCAAAAGAAGCATTGAATGCAACAAGTTCTGCAAATACAATAGCTTTAATGAACGGTGCCAATATTTTACGAGTTCATGATGTAAAAGAAGCTGTTGAATGTTTAAAGATTGTTGGAATGTTGGATAATTAGTACATTTACCTGAAACCCTAAAGGATCTATGTTAGATTTTATCGACTTTTCTTTCTTAGATGTACTAGATATTCTTTTAGTAGCTATTCTCATCTACTATATCTACAAGCTTTTAAAAGGTACAGTTGCCATAAATATCTTTATCGGTATTGCTCTTATATTTTTGATCTGGAAAATGACTCAAATTCTTAAAATGCAGATGCTGAGTAATATTTTGGGATACTTATTAAGTGGTGGAGTCATTGCATTGATCATCGTATTTCAACAAGAAATAAGGAAATTCTTGTTAATGATAGGTACTACGAATCTTGCATCAAGAAGAAACTTCTTAAAACAATTGAAGTTCTTAAAGTCCGAAATAGAATCCGACACGGATACAGATATCATATTAAACGGATGTAAGAAATTATCCACGACCAAAACAGGTGCTCTAATTGTCATTGAAAGAACCAATAGTCTCGACTTTCTAGTTAGTTCTGGTGATAGAATGAATGCACAAGTCACCATTCCTTTGATGGAAAGTATCTTCTATAAGAATAGTCCGTTGCATGATGGGGCTGTTTTGATCCGAGATAATTACATTATTGCCACGAGGGTTATTTTACCTGTAACTAACGACCCAAAAGTTCCTCTGCGTTTCGGACTAAGACATAGAGCAGGTATCGGAGTTTCAGAAAAAACAGATGCGGTTTGCTTGATCGTATCTGAGGAAACTGGGGAGATCTCCTACATCAAAGACGGTAACTTTGAGCCTTATGCAGATTACGATGAATTAGAAGAAAAACTGAGAAACGATATTCAATAGAAAAGGAAATGAATTGTAAAAATTGCGGCGCCCCATTAGAAGATGATGCAGGATTCTGCGCTTATTGTGGTGCAAGAAAAATAGACGAAAGAATTTCAACTAAATTCCTTTTTCAAGAAATACTTGATAAAGTTTTGAGTGTGGATAATAAATTACTCAAAACTTTCATCCATCTTTTTACTAAACCAGAACAAGTAATCAATGGCTATATCAACGGTATCAGAAAACGCTATTACAACCCCTTTAGTTATCTTTTAATTTCCATTACCATTAGTGGAATCTATTTCTATTTCATTAGGGATATAATGATCGATACTTTCTCTAGTCCCGACTCTCAGAATCCATTCAACCAGACGGACTTCATGACCAACTTAATGGATTATATGACGGATTACCAGGCCTTCTTTACTGTTCTGAATATACCTATCTATGGATTCATTTCTTATTTAGTATTCTACAATAGGAACAAGTACAATTTCTATGAACATTTGGTGATCTATTTATATGCTGCATCGCATACTATAATATTCTCATTCATTATTGTAACTCCATTTTACTTTATAAGCGCTAACCTAACAGCAATTACCTCCGTTTCCATGAGCGTGCTGACTTTGGTCTATTTCTCTTATGTTCTTATAAGGTTATTCAAATTGAATTTCTGGCAATTTATTGTAAAAGGATCCTTTTTTATGATCGTATCCACTGCCTGCTTTATGTTCTTAGGGCTTTTGATGAATGTAGCAATGATGATCAGTCTTGGACCTCAAGAATACTTGAAGCAGTTTGACCCAAATTATACCAATAAATCAAAAGACAGTCTAAAACAGAAGTCTATTGATAGTTTGCAAAAAAACAAGAAATTAGATAGTATTAAGAAAGAACCAACCGATAGTATTAAAGAGATTTCCTACTATGAAGCTAGTTCTAAACTAAATTGTTTGTCGTAAAGATTCTTATAATAACCCTCTGGCTTTTTGAGTAGTTCTTTGTGAGTTCCTTTCTCTACGATTCTTCCCTTATCCATAACGATAATCTGATCTGCTTTTTTGATCGTTGCCAATCTGTGTGCAATAACTATTGAGGTTCTGTCTTTAGTAATGGTATCAGTTGCAAATTGGATCATTTGCTCTGAATGAGAATCCACGGAAGAGGTTGCTTCGTCTAAGATGAGAATACTTGGCTTGCTTACATAAGCTCTTAAGAAGGCGATTAATTGTCTTTGACCAGATGATAACATAGCTCCGCGCTCTTTCACGTTATAATAATAGTTATCCGGTAATGACATGATAAAATCGTGAATCCCAATTTTCATAGCTGCTTCTTTCACCTCATCAATGGTAATATTCTCATTATGAAGTGTAATATTATTGTAGATAGAATCAGAAAACAAGAAGACATCTTGCAGCACGATTGCAATTTCATTCCTTAATGAAGCGAGATCATAATCCTGAATGGCAACTCCATCAACAGAAATAACTCCACTATCAATCTCATAAAATCTGTTGATCAAGTTAATGATGGTTGATTTTCCAGCACCCGTAGCACCCACTATAGCAATTGTCTGACCTCTATTTACATCGAAGGAAATTCCTTTTAGAACCTCTTCATTCGCAACATAACTGAATCTCACATTGTCAAAAGAAATATCCCCTTTTACTTGTTCTGCGATCACCTCACCTTGTCTATCGATAGAACTTTCTGTATCCATGACTTTGAATACTCTTTCTCCAGAAACAATCCCCATTTGAAGCTGATTGAACTTATCAGCTATCTGTCTTAATGGTCTAAATAGCATCTGAGCATACATCAAAAATCCGAAGATAATTCCAACTTCAGCAACCTCACCGTTCAATACTTGAAGTCCTCCAAACCATACCACCAAACCAATAGCAATAGATGAAAGTATCTCTGCAATAGGAAAGAAAATAGAATAGTACCAAATAGTCTTGATGTAAGCTTTTTTATGCTTACCATTAATCTCTTTGAATTCTCTATACTCTACAGACTCTCTATTGAATAGTTGAACGATCTTCATACCCGTAACTCGCTCTTGCACGAACCCGTTGAGGTTGGCGACTTGATCTCTCACCTCCTGAAAAGTCGCTTTGATCGCAATCTGAAATACCTTTGTTGCGTAGATCAATAATGGAAGTACAATAATTGCTACTAATGTAAGCTTCCAATTCAAAACGAACATAACTACCAATACAGCGACCATTTTCAAAATATCACTGACAATGGTAAAGACTCCATTAGAAAAGAAAGCGGCTATTGTTTCAATATCAGAAACTACTCGGGTCACAAGACGACCCACAGAATTTTTATCGAAATAGGACATCTTAAATTTCAAGATATGATTGAATATTTTAATTCTCATATCTCTTATGATGTGCTGCCCTACCCAATTGGCAAAATAGATAAAGGTGAATTGTAAGATGACTTCTCCGAGTAAGATCCCGAACATCAATAGAACGTAATTCAACAAGCCTTGAGGATCTTTTTCAAGAATATAATGATCAACAACGTTCACCAAGATCAAGGGTCTTATCACAGAGAATATCGCTAATAGAATTGTTGATCCCGCCGCTATTGTAAACATGAGGCGGTATTGTTTCGCGAAGCTCATCAACCTTCTAAAAATCTTTACATCAAATGCTTTTCCTGAAACTTTTTCTGACATATATTCGGTTACTCTATGATCACTTAGATCAGTATTTTCAATATTTCACTTTGGTTAAAAAAAGTCCTTGAGCAGGAACTGACAGACCAGCATTCGATCGATTCTTGCTTTCTATGACTTCTCTAAAATTCGCAATACTCCTTTTTCCTTGACCTACCTCAACCAATGTTCCAACAATGGCTCTAACCATATTTCTTAAAAAGCGATTCGCAGTTATATGAAATACTAGTTTCTTACCTTCTTTCTTCCAAACTGCCTCCGTTATGGTACAATCAAACGTGTTCACATCGGTTTTTACCTTTGAAAAACACTCAAAATCGGTATACTCCAATAAAATTTGAGCCGCTTCATTCATCAATTCAATATCTAATTCTTGACGATACAATTGCCAACTTGTTTCTAACGAAAAAGGGTCTCTTCCCAACCAAATATGATATTCATAAGATCTACTTACCGCATCAAATCTAGCATGTGCATCATTAGAAACCTTTTTCACATTATAAACAACAATATCATTAGGTAGTACCGAGTTGAACTTATAGACTATTTCGTCTGAAATATTCTTTTTTGAATCAAAGTGAGCAAACATCTGAGTTGCATGAACTCCTGTGTCTGTTCGACCAGCACCTACGATATCAATCTTCTCTTGTAAGATCTTAGAAATAGCTTTACTCAACTCTTCTTGAACCGAGTTCTGATCGGGTTGAATTTGCCATCCATGATAATGGGTTCCTTTGTACGATAATTCGATGAAATACCTCAAAAAACTTGGACTTAAGCGAATACCAAAATTACGGATTTTATTTTGTTCTTTGTACCTTCGATTTATGAAGAAAATCCTCTTGCTTTCAGATACTCATAGCCATATGGATGAGACCATACTCAAGTATGTAAAACAGGCTGATGAAGTATGGCATGCAGGCGATATCGGAAACTTAGAAGTTACAGACACCATTAAATCTTTAAAGCCTCTCAGAGCGGTTTATGGCAATATAGACGATAAAGATGCAAGAGCCGAATTCCCGTTAGACAATCAATTTGAGACGGAAGGAGTTCGGGTTTGGATCACTCATATCGGAGGATACCCTAAAAGATACAATCCAAGGGTCCGTTCTTTATTGAAAGACAATCCTCCTAAATTATTTATCTGCGGCCATTCCCACATTCTGAAGGTACAATACGATCAAGATCTTCAATTATTACACTTGAATCCAGGCGCAGCGGGTAAACATGGTTTTCATAAAGTGAGAACAATGCTAAGATTTGCCTTAGAAAAGGGAGATATAAAAGACTTGGAAATTATAGAAATACCTAGGAGATAGATTCTAGCTTTCTTTCAAAAACAGGTAACTCAATTGAGATGACAGTTCCTCTACCAAAACCAGATTCGATCTCAAATTTTCCTTGCATCATTTGAATTCTCGCATCGATTTGGTTGATCCCTAAACCATCTTTTTCTGGAATAGTAGTTTTGTCAAAACCTTGACCATTATCCTCGATGGTTAAATACAATTTCTTTTTCTTTTCCATAAGGGTGATTTGAGCTTCCGAAGCCTTGCTATGCTTTAAAATATTATTGACAAACTCTTGAATAATATTATACAATTTGATCTCAAACCCTTGATCATAACGTTGAATATACTTAGTCTCATACCCGATTTGCAATTCGGAGTTAGAGAACTTTTCAGCCATGTCTTTAATCGCATAGCTCAAACCAAACTTTAATAAAATAGAAGAAACCAATGTATGAGAAAGATCACGAATCTTCTGAGAGGCTTCGTTAATGATACTTTGAGATTTATCTACTTCTATAGGAGTTGATCCATTGAATTGGGTTTTACACGCCTGTAAATGCAAGTTAGCAGAAGAGAGTAATGCACTTACAGAATCATGAAGCGTTTCTGCTATTTGCTTACGCTCAGATTCTTTTCCATCAAGAGTCGCATTCAAAATTCTAATCTGAGATTCTGCTTTTACTTTCTCGATCTTTTGCTGTTGAATCAATTCTTGTCGAGAAAGTTCGAGACTTAAGTTCTTTTGCTTTAGCTTGTATTGTTTTAAAAAGAACCCAAGGATTATGATGATTGACAAAAATGTAATTCCTCCACCTATATACCATTTTTGAGCTTTTTGTCTTTTTATCTCCTCTTGTTGCGTCCCAAAGATTCTTCCTAGCTCATAGTTATTCTTTGCATCAATTTCAGCTAAAACTTTTTTGTTCTCCTTATCATTAAGTTCGTCAGTCAGATTGTAAGACATTTCTTGATATTCATAGGCCTTATAATCTTTTAACATATACATGGTATAAGCCAAATTGAAATAAAGATCTGCCTTAATAATATCCGCTCTCTCTCCCGTAATCTTCTCCATTACCGTCAGGCCTTTCTCTAGAATCGTTTTAGATTCTTCATACTCTCCCTTAAAGAAATGGATGTTTGATAAATTATTATACGCCAATGCAACACCATGCTGGTCACCAATTCGGATCTTGATTTCAATTGCTTTATTTGCATAAGATTCTGCAAGATCAAAAAGACTATCTCTCGAGACAATATTGGACAGATTATTATACGCCTTGCTTTGAACCAATAAAAAGTTGTCTTTTCTATATCGTTCTTTTATCACCTCATTGTAGAAATACAAGGTACTATCATTATAAACCCTTTTTCTTAATGAATCAACTAAACGATCTTCTAATAATCTCTGATAAGAAGTTCCAATCTTAAAATTATTCTCTAACACTAAGAACTCAATAGGTGATTCCTTTTCAAAAGTTTCTAAATCTTGATTCTGTTCATATAAAGTTCTATAGCCTCCTAAACTTGCTTTGAAGTAGGTAATAGCCTTATCATAAGATTTTGATTTATACCAAATTTTACCAATCAAATAATAGGTATCGGTGAGCATAAGAGAATCACCTTGGTTTTTAGCTTCCTCAACCAACAGAAGACTCGTTTGCAGAGCTTCTGAATAACTCCCTTTTTCGAATAATTGGTTGGCATTTTGGTGTTTTTTTACAAGCGTAGAATCGGAAACTTGAATAACAAATGAAGTAGCTGAATTATTTCCAGCTACTTCATTTATGGTTAACACATTACATGTTAGGATTACGAAAATGTATAGAAAAGACTTTCGCAAAAACTTCACTTATTTAGTTTATTATTAGTCGTCTACAGATCCTCTTGGCTTTCTTGTAGTGTTAGACCTACCTTCCCCATGATTCACAAAGTCGATCTTTAAGGTAACACCCTCTTGTTTTGTATAGGTCTGTGAGAAATCAGATCCCGAAGCACTCGAATCTTCGCTCAAATGTACCTCGTAAATTCCTAAATCTCCATTATACAAGAATTCAACAGCAACACCATCTTTTACTCTAAAGTCTAGATCGTAAGATCCATCTCCATTTCCAGAGATACCATAAGAGTCTAGATAATTGTTCTCTTCACTATTCTTACTTGTTTGTATATCATCATCCTCTACAGTGATTGTATATACTTTATCGTTAATTGTATTTCTGAAATTAACTTTTAATTGACCGTTTTCAATAAATAGGTCATCATTAAAAGATGATTTCGACTGAACGTTAGACGAATATAGGTAAATATTATTTGTATTCGTTTTGTAATCTTTTTCTTGATCAGCAGCTGCACCGTCACCCACTTGGTAGTCCAATGAGTATTTTCCGTCAGCACTTTTGTTTAAGGCAAAAGATTTTAATAAATCTTCTGAGTTTGTGTCTTGAATCATTAAATCGTCTTCAGCACTACAAGACGAAAATCCGATGGTAATTAAAGCAAATAAAGTTACTAAGCTAAGTTTTTTCATGATTAGAAAGTTTAAATAAGGAAAATCTGGTTTTTATTTTTATTTATTAAGGCAGACTGACAATGTATGCGAACAGATATATAGAGGTTGGGGGAATGTTCTTTTTTTTAGGGGGTAAATTTTGAACATCTTGTTTTTAGGGGATAACTTATATGATCTTATTCTTTACCGCATACATTGCTAAGCCTACTGCATTTTTAACATTTGTCTTTTTTAATAAGCTTTTTCTGTAGGTGTCAACCGTACTTTGGCTTATGTTTAATAAATCAGCGATCTCTGGTGAACTATGTTCTTGAGCAATCAATTTGAGTACTTCTACTTCTCTATCAGTTAAACTATGAGCAATTGTGCTTTCTGGTCTTTCTCCAGATTGTACTTTCTGCCCAGTGTATAATTTCAAAAGATTGTTCTTAATGGCGTCACTGAAATATTGATCGCCTTTATGAACAGCTTTGATCGCATTGAGAATATGTTCTCCTGCACTGTCTTTTGATAAGAAACCACTAGCACCAAGTGATAGCATTTCTTCTACGAGTTTTACATCGTCATAACTGGAAAGTATAATTGTTTTGGCTGGATGATTCTTCGCCTTCAAGATCTTTAAGACCTCGATTCCATCAAGATGAGGCATATTAATATCCAAAATCAAAATGTCGGCAGTATTGTTTTCTGCCCATTCTGCAACTGCTTTCCCAGTCAAAGAGTAACCCTCTACCGCAATTTCATCGTCAGTATTAATCACAGCTATGATTCCTTCAATTAGAATCTTGTGATCGTCCGCGACATGAACTTGTATCTTTTCTTTCATTTTACGTTACAAATTTAAAAGTGATGTATATATAAGACAATACCACGAAATAGTGAAATTTTCGCCTCCCCAAAAATGGGGAGATTTGCCATAAGTTTTAACATTAGAACATGTTGATAAGTTTTGTGTAAAGATAAAAAAACCAGAGCGTTAGCTCTGGTTTTCGCACTAAATATACTAAGATGTTAGGTCTATCGCAATCTGTCAACAGATTTTACAAGATCTTCATCCTTCTTAATAGCTCTATTTGCCATAACAGAAAACAAGATAGCTACCACAGGTATGAACATCCCAATACCCTTCTCAGATTCCTCTCCGGGTAAGTTTAGCGACACATAAATCAATATTCCTAGTAAAAAAAGATTGATCAACATTATTAAACGGCCCAATACAAACTGCGTCTGTCTATTTTTAAATGAAAAAATAGTGTACAAAGCTAAAAGAGCTGAGCCGAGATAAAAAGCAGGAATTAGTTTCTCTAAGATAGATTCACTCGAAAATAAATCTAACGCAAAGACTTTGGTTTCTGCTTCCGTCCATAAGTTAAACACAAAGATCAACCCTCCTGAAAGGATGGCAACAATCAATAAATAGATAGACTGTATTCTCTGTATCATAACTTATCTTGAGGGGCAAAATTATCACTTTCTTTTTTAAAAAGAAACTTTAAAAATTAAAATAATTCTATATATTTGTCATATATACAACCGCTCGAATACAATTGTATAAACACTTTATACAATCCAATACATTCAAATAATTTCATTTACTTCTTAATAATTAAGAATATAATATTTAATTCATAACATACATGTTTGAAATTTCTGAACTAAAGGCAAAAACAATTGCTGAGTTGCAGCAAATTGCCAAGTCTATTGGTCTTACCAAAACGAGTCAGCTTAAGAAATTAGACCTCGTATATCAGATCCTTGATACTCAAGCTGCCAATCTTAGCCAAGAGACAAAACCAAAAGCAGAGAGACCTAAAAGAAAAAGGGTTTCTAAAAAGAATACGGAACCTGTGAAACAGGAAGAACCGAAAAAAGCGGAGAAAAAGGTAGAAAAACCTCAAAATAGACCTGCGAAACAAGAAGAAGCTCCTAAGTCAAAAGAAGCGGATAAAAGCTCGAAAACAGACAACAACCCTCAACAGAATAAGCAGAGAGGAAACAACCAGAATGCGAATCGCAATAGAGGGAATAATCAGAATAGAGACCAAAAAAATCAAAGAAATCAGAAGGGAAATCGATATAAAGACCCTGACTTTGAGTTTGATGGAATCATTGAGAGCGAAGGTGTATTAGAAATGATGCCAGATGGTTATGGTTTCTTAAGGTCTTCAGACTACAATTATCTTTCATCTCCCGACGATATTTACGTATCTCAATCTCAGATTAAATTATTTGGTCTAAAAACTGGAGATACAGTAAGAGGAAATGTTCGCCCACCGAAAGAAGGAGAAAAGTACTTCCCTTTGATTCGAGTATCTAAGATCAACGGTCTTAATCCTAATATCGTTAGAGATCGAGTATCTTTTGAACACTTGACTCCTCTTTTCCCAGATGAAAAATTCAATTTAGCAGAAAGAAATAGTAGCATGTCTACTAGAATCATAGATCTATTCTCTCCTATTGGTAAAGGACAGAGAGGTATGATCGTTGCACAGCCTAAAACTGGTAAAACCATGTTATTAAAGGATGTTGCCAATTCCATTGCTGCAAATCACCCTGAAGTATATCAGATTGTTCTTCTTATTGATGAAAGACCTGAAGAGGTTACGGACATGCAAAGAAGTGTGAGAGGTGAAGTGGTGGCTTCAACATTTGATGAACCCGCAGAAAAACACGTACGTGTGGCCAATATTGTGTTAGAAAAAGCAAAGCGTTTGGTAGAATGTGGACATGATGTAGTGATCCTTTTAGATTCAATTACACGTCTTGCGAGAGCCTACAATACTGTTGCACCAGCTTCTGGAAAGATTCTATCTGGAGGTATTGATGCGAATGCATTACATAAACCAAAACGATTCTTTGGAGCTGCAAGAAATATTGAAAATGGAGGTTCTTTGACCATTATCGCAACTGCACTTACTGAAACAGGATCTAAGATGGACGAAGTTATCTTTGAAGAATTCAAAGGAACAGGTAATATGGAACTTCAGTTGGAAAGAAATATTGCCAACAGAAGAATCTGGCCTGCTATTGACCTTATCAAATCTAGTACGCGTAGAGACGATCTATTATTGGATGCGAAAACAGTTCAAAGAATGTGGATCTTACGTAAATATCTAGCAGATATGAATCCTATTGAAGCTATGGAGTTTATCAGTGAAAAAATCAAGTTCTCTAGAAACAACGAAGAATTCTTGATCTCTATGAATGGGTAAACAAAATATATACAAATAAAAAAGCCTCTCATAATTGAGAGGCTTTTTTATTGTCTAAATATATCTTTATTGATTCACTCCGTGATAAAAGGCTCTATCATCCTCTACCTTAGAAACCTTCTTCAAAGCGTCAAAGATCTTACCTACATAACCTCTTTGTTCTGCCAGTACTTGTTGTCTATTTGGCTCATAGTTGGTTAGCACTGTTGGGTTTTCTCTTTTTGTTACAACAAAAGCGAATACACCTCTGGTTCCGTCTACTTGAGTATATAGTTGGTTTTCTTTTGCATAGAACATCGCTCCCACTGCTTTCCCATCAGTTCCTGCTCCAGGAATAACTGGAGATTTTAGAGAAACATTATTCATTTTACTCACACTAACAGAATTCGCACTTGCAATATCTTGAATACTTGCACCACTCATTTTCTCTTTGATTAATGCTGCTTTCTTTTGATTCACAAGAATTGGTCTAACTTGTCCTGAAGCTGCAGCTGCACTTTTCAGACCTTCTTTAGTTTTTCCTGCTAAAAGAGCTACAATATAACCTTTGTCTACATCAAATCTTTTGTAATCTCCAACAGATGTTTCTCTGTTAAAAGCCCATCGAACAACTTCTCTATTCGTTCCTTGAACACCCGGAATTCTATCATCCATTACCTTTAATCCAATAGCTGGTTTTGTCTGATAATTATTTTTACTTGCAACATCGAAAAAGGCTGTACCATCATTTGCAACATCTAAAACAAATTTTTCTACTTGCTGAAAAATAGCATTCTCCGTTTCTTGTGAAGGCAAGATTTGTTTACCATAAGTCAAAACTTTGTATACATTTTGCTTATTCTTCTGTTCGTCGATTCTGATAATATGGTATCCATATGCTGATTTTACTACTCCAACATCTCCTTGTTTATTATCAAAAATATAGGTAGCATAGTCTACATCAAAGTATCTTGAGAATGCCTGAGAATGAGAAGCCCATCCTATATCTCCACCTTTTCCTTTGGTACCATCTGTATTAATCTCATCAGCAATCTCTGCAAATTTCTTTTTATTTCTTCTTACTAAAGAGTAAATACTATCCGCTTTCTTCTTAGCTTCCTCTTCTGTAATTGATGTTTCAGCTGTTGCCGCAGAAGATCCGATAAATGGAATAATGATGTGACTTGATTTCACAGAATCAGGTCTTTTTAAGATTTGAGTAACCTTGGTCAACTTGAAAAAGTTCCCTTCTTCGTAAGGACCAAAAATATCACCTTCCTTACCTTTTACAACATCTTCAGTGATTACACTTGGTAATTGATCCTTCATTCTGAACCCTTGCGTGTTTGGAATATCGGATTCATTCTCTACAAAAAATTCTTGGTAATCAGTTGCATTCTTAAATCCTATGCTTTTGATTCCTCTACTATCTTCGCTATCCTCTAAAGTACTAGCCACAGCATTTTTGATTGCCAATTTATCCGCTTCTGTGGGACTAATATCAAATTTCACATAACTGATATCTCTCATGGCATCTACCTGAAACTCTTTCTCATGAGCTTGAACGTAAGCTTCGATCTCAGCTTTATCAACTTTTACAAGACTATCAGGAACTGAAGTAAAAGGAATGTAAACGAAATCAGCACTGATAAAAGTGTTGTCTTCTTCGTATTGGAATTTCCCCTCCTTTAAAGATGCTCCTAAACCTGCAGACACTAGGTTATTGTAAGTATCTCTCTGTAAGTCTAAAGCCAAGCCATTTTTGAATGTATCCCAAGCATTCCACGTAGATTGATCCTCAGCAGATTGCAATTCCAACAAATAGTTTTTCAAAAGGTCTTCGTTAAATAGACCTAGTTCATTCTGAAATTGAGGGTTATTTTGAACAAAAGGCAATTGGATCATATTTTGCCAAACATCGTTTTCTCCAATGGTGATTCCAGCTTCATCTAATTGATTGGTATAGATCTTCTGTCTTAATAGATTATCCCAAACATTTTTTGCCGCTTGCATGTCAGTTACTCTTTGATTACTAGTTTTATAGTTCTCTAAAGCTGCAGCATATTCTTGTCTTGAGATAGCCTCTCCATTCACAGAACCTACTTCATTCACTTTTGATGAATTAAAGAAATCTTGTAAAGTTGAAGGATCTAATACAAAGGCAAATAACGCCAATCCAACAACTACAATTAAGAAGACAGATCTTTCTCTGATTTTTGATAAAATTGCCATAAAATGTTGATTTTATTTTGAATGGGCGAAGATACAATTTGCCGATTAAATAAGCAACCTGACTTCGCAGTATTTAACAGATTCTTTAGGTCGCCAATACTCTAGTTTTCCTTGGGGTCAAGAACCTTTAAATAGATGTCATCTATTTTTGAAGAACTTACTTTCAAAATCTTGATTTCAAAGTTTAAAATTTCAAGTTCTTCGTCCTGTTCTGGGATGTTTTCTGTGTGATCAATGATGAATCCTCCTAAAGTTTCGTAAGCGTCTTCTTTTGGAATCTCCAGATCATATGCTTCATTTAAATAATCCACCTCCAAACGAGCCGAAAAATTGAATTCAAATTCCGACAACTGTTCTTCTAATAATTCCTGTACATCGTGTTCGTCTTCAATCTCTCCAAACAGCTCTTCAACGATATCCTCAACAGTAATCATTCCGGAGGTGCCACCATATTCATCAACAACAACAGCGATGCTTTTTCTTTTTTTCATCAGAATATTTAACACATCGTTGATCATCATGGATTCGGGTACGATCTCAACTGGTAAAAGAATAGACTTAATTGTTCTCGGTCTCTTAAACAGCTCGAAAGCATTCACATATCCAATAATATCGTCCATGGAGTTTTTGTAAACTAAGATCTTAGAATACCCTGTATTGATAAAGGATTCTTTCAGTTGAGTTACACTTTCGTGGATCTCAATTGCCATGATCTCTGTTCTTGGAACCATGATCTCTCGAGCTTTCAAATTTTGAAACTCTAATGCATTTTGAAAGATTTGGATCTCCGAATCTACCTCTTCTTCTTGACTATTCGTCTCTAATTGTTCTGAGATATAATTCCCAAGTTCTTCTTTGCTGAACTCTGTTTGTTCCTCTTTGGCACTGCTCTTAAACAAAACTCTTAAAAAGAAATCGGAGATCCCGTTGATGATGTATGAAAATACGTACAAAATCAAATAAAAGAAATAAGCCGGAATGGCGAATATCTTCATGGTTTGATTGGCATATACTCGAAATATGGCTTTAGGTAAAAACTCTGCCGTTACTAAAATCACCAAAGTCGATATCAAGGTGTGCACCAACAGACCTGTTAGATCATTATAATTTTCTAGAGGAAGCTGATCTTTCAGGACCATCCCCATATAAAAACCATAGATAACCAAGGAAATATTATTACCAACTAACATTGTTGTAATAAACTTCGATGATTTTTGTGTAAGACGAGAGAGAATTATTGGAATGAGACCTTCTCTTTTCTTTTCGAGTTCTATGTGCAATTTATTCGCTGAAACAAAAGCAATCTCCATTCCAGAAAAGAATGCAGAGAGAATGACTGAGACTACTATGATGATAATCTCAACTTCCATTTAGTTTTGCTGATTACGTTTCTGAATATTTCTGCGAAATCTTCTTGTCATAAAGAATTTGACAAGTACCAATACTGAAATCGCCAGAAGAATAGATCCCATTTTTGGATCTGATTGAATTCTAATGATTCCTTCAAATGCAAGAATTGCAACGATGACTAAATAAACATAGTAAGAATATTTCCAGAGTGTACTCATAGTTCTTCTTCGTTGGTGATCACATCACCTGTTATTTTTTTAGAAACCCATTTGCTTAGGTCTTCTCTTGATTCAAAACCTACACCTCTGAGGGTATCTGAATCACTGGTTAAGGTAAACTTTTTCTCGGAGAAAAAGTACTTGTTTTTTTGATCCCAAAAAAGTTGGTCTGTTTCTAGTCTAGATCTTTCTGTATGATTAATCACCACCACATTACCTCTTAACTCAGACATGGAAGTCTTAGAATAGGTAAGAGCATAATCCCCGATTACCGTTACAGAATCCTTTCCATCATTCTCAAAATTAATAATGATGATTCCTTCTGGAAATTCGTTATAAGGATGCTCGCGCCTATTGCTAAAATCATGCAACAAAGGTGTGATTAATTTTGAGGTGATCTTACCAGAATCCTTGTAGACATGAAGGGCATTCTTGGCAATACCCACAGGAAGGTTCCTTTCAGCAAGAAAGTCCCTCACTTCTTTAGAATCATTAGTACAAGAAAAAAGCATTGATGCGAGAAGTAACGCACCAATGCTCTTGGTAAATATTTTATGTAGGCTTGTCATTATTTTCCGCTAGAAGCCACTTTCACAGCTTCATTGATCCAGCATTTTACTGTAAACGGATCACCTTCATTTACACCTTCCGTAAAGATCACTTTCTTAGAAGGGAAATTAGCCTTATAGTTTCTTAAGAATTTTCCTGCAGTAACACCGATACTTGGATCTACTGCCGCAGCTCTTCTTGCTTTATTATAAGCTGCTACGAAAGTCATTCTCTTTTGGAATTCATTGCTACCACAACCGTTGATTGAGGATGCATATAAACTAGCTATGAACAAATAAGCTTTACCCATGTTTGGGTTTAATTGAATTGCTTCTCTAGCTAGTTGTCTAGCCTTAGACTTCTGACCTTTTTTCTTAGCGGCTTGAGCAAATCTCATTTTAAAGTTCGCTCTTTTAAGAGGGTCTGTCTCTAATTCAAATGACTTTGCGAATAATTCTTCAGCTCCTTTAACGTCACCATTCTTCTCTTTTACCTTCGCTGCAAAATAGTAAGAATCTGCTGACGGCTCTGCTTCAGCATAAGCTAAAGCTAACTTTTCAAATAAAGGATCTTCAGTACATTCTTTGTTATACATTCTTGATACCGCTCTCTTCAACCATTTTGCATCTCCTTTGAACTTTTCAAAATCTCTAGAGTATAAAGGGATCAAACGATCACATGTTGATAAAGTAACGATGATATTATCTAAACCACCTTCTACTTGACCTAAGGCTTTGGAATTGATTGAATAAGCTCTCAAATTTCTCTTTTCCTTCTTATCCATATCTTGCCCAGCTTCTTCTTTTGCTAAAAGTGGCTTCAATTTTTTATTGTAATCTTCTAGTTTCTTTGCAACAGATTCTAATACATCATCATAAGTATCAAAAACTAATTGAGGATTTGTATCCTTATTCTTATCCGTTACTCCTTGGAAGTATCTGTAGATATTCTTAACTCCCATTCTAGTTGGATCAATGCTATATGCTTTTTCCAAAAGTGCAAAGATTTCATCATCAGACGCTAATTTCTCTTTGATCAAAAATGTTGCATAGTCACTATGAACTTTAGCTACATCATTCTTAGGATAGTTCTCTAACCTTTGAGTGTATACTCTTTTCACCAAAGCAAAAGCCTCATCTTTGTTGGTCGCTTTCTTAAATCTCTCTTTAGCTAATTTATCTCCATACTTGTAAATATTGATCGATAATTTTTGACAATTATCCATCAAGAAGATCCAGTTTGGATAGGCTGCATCATATTTCTTAGACTGATAATCTCCTTTAAACAGATTGTATTTTATAAGACACTCTTTCTTAGTGTCTTCTTGAGCGTTTACCGCCGTCAATCCTAAAAAAAGAAGCACATTAGCTAGTAAAATAATTCGTTTCTTCATCTCAGATAGTATTTATTAATCAATTCGTCTTTTTATAAACCAAATGTCGTTGAGTGATAAACTCACGCGCAAATTTAAGTAATTCTCTTGTAGTAAACCATTATCGGTATTACCTTTCTGTCCATATTCCAATGCCAGGTTCACGCTTGAAGGGTGTCTTTTCCCTATTGGTAATCCTAAACCAAAAGATATGCCAAAATCGTTTATACCGGTAAAAATGGATGAGCTGGGGTTTCCATTTACAAACAATCCTGTTTGCTCATAACGCAATCCGAATCTGTAAGTAACCCTTTCCCAATAGCTAGAAATTGAGTTGATATTAGGGATATAAAACCCACCCGCTGATATTCTAGAGGCCTTTCCGTAAGTAAAACTTTGAGAGGCATCATCTAAATATCCATTCACATCAAAGGCATCTCTAAACATATAATCTAGATTTGCAAACCACTTATTTTCTTTACCTAAAGCAACTCCTACAGTTGTTTCTAAGGGTCTGTTGAATCTACCGTTCAAACTTTCATTATAAATGGTGTCTCTTGGAATTTCCAATCCAAATCCTCCAACGGTCAACGAATACAAATATTCTTCACCCTTTGCTCTTAAAGTGTTACTTAATTTTGCCGCAACTCCAACATTTAATTGAAGTTCTTCCTTAATTTTCTTCTTGTATTGAACTCCTACTTTAATAGATTCTCCTCTAATATTTGAGTCTTCAAGGTTTTTTGTTGCTAAGGCAACTCCTTGTCTAATATTTAAAACCGTGTTCTCGACGTTACCAAATAAGAAATCGATCTCTGCTCCTACAGATAATCCTTCTGTTACTCTTACACCGAAACCTCCATAAACTCTGTTAACCGCACCAGAACCAATAAATGAAGTCAGTTCTGTAACATCACCATTAGTATCTTCAACAGTATTGACCAAAGAATAGCCAACGGCTGATGTTGGTTGCATTCCGAAAATAAAACCAACTCGAGGGCTTAAAGGAATACCCACAGCAAAGTAACTTAAGCTAGTCTGACTTGATGACTGGTCTGTATCTGCATCTTGTATCCTAAGATCGTTATTTAAGATACCAAACGCATAGGTCGAAAAACGCAGGTCAGCTAAAGAGGCTGGGTTGATAAAATTCAATTGATAAGTACTACTGTACGCAGCACCAATACTTCCCATAGATATCTGCTCTACAGTTCGAGTACCGAACTCTTCCCCTACTCCAAAAAATGAATATGGAGAGGAACTTGATCTCTGTGAAAATGCTTGAAGCGAAAGTAAAACAGTAAGGAAGAATATGATTCTTTTGATCATACTTTAATATTATGTGTCAATATTGTATTTAATCCGTATAGGAGAAAATTTTGATGGGCAAATATGCTATTTTTTAATTGTTTGAACAAGAATTTTGTGTCTCCACCTGTTAAAATGACTGTTAAATCTGGATAATTAAGTTCATATTGCTTAATCACCCCTTCAATTTCTCTCAAAATGCCATTGATGACCCCTGAATGAATCGCCTGATCTGTAGTCTTACCAATTAACCCATAATCCTCTGATAACCTTAACCTTGGAAGTTTTGAAGTGTAGTCATTTAAGGCCCTGTATCGGATATCAATACCGGGTGAAATGGCACCCCCAAGATATTCTTTATTCTTGTTAATAAAATCGAATGTGATACAAGTTCCAGCATCGATTATGAGACAATTTTTATTTGGATACTTACTTACAGCACCAGCCACCAGAGCAATCCTGTCAATTCCAAGGGTATGAGGAGTCTCATATAGATTAACAAATGGCACCTTAGACTGATGGTCTAATATTAAAACATTAGGTAATTTCTGAAATAGATCTGAAAATACATTCATTTCCTTCTTAACTGAAGAAACGATACAAGCCTTGATATCATAGGAATGTTGAAGTTGGTTAATGCTTGTGTGAAAATCATTTTCCTCAAACGAAACCGACTCTCTTAAGGTATCTGATTCAAATACAGCAGCTTTAACTTTGGTATTTCCTATATCAATAACGAGATTCATGTTCTTGTAAAAAGCGAGCATCAAAAGTACGATAGATTTTTGTATTTTTTTTTGGCACAATTAAAAAACTCGTTTTATATTTGCGTCCGCTAACGCGATGGTGCCTTAGCTCAGTTGGTAGAGCAAAGGACTGAAAATCCTTGTGTCCCTGGTTCGATTCCTGGAGGCACCACTTAAAAAACCCGAACAAATGTTCGGGTTTTTTTATCTTTAAGAAAAATTACCATGTACTTTCTTTACATTATTCACAGTTGTTCTGTGGACAAATACTATGTGGGTGTGACTCAAAATCTGTCCGATCGAATCAACAAACATAACCATCATAAATATCAAGGCTCATATACCAAAATAGCCAACGATTGGAAGTATGTTCTAACTTTCAAAACAGAAACGAAAAAAGATGCTGTTTACTTAGAGGCCTTCATCAAAAGAATGAAAAGTAGAAAATTCATTGAAAAAATCATCTCGAATGAAAACATTCTAAGAGATATTCTCGACAAGAAATAGTCCCTGGTTCTCCCGAAGTGTCGGGACTGGAGGCACCACATATCCCGATGCGTCGGGACCGAACAAATGTTCGGGTTTTTTGTTTTTTATGCAACATTCAGATTGGAGAATCGTCTGTCTGATATCAACTTGTAAACCAACACTATGAACCGC
>CAZDKB010000019.1:0-31838 GCA_964505885.1 uncultured Flavobacterium sp. | reverse complement strand
TGGAGATGATATTGATTCACTGATGACTCTTTGTGAGGCTGACATTACTACAAAGAATCCAAGGAAATTTCAACGTTATCATAAGAACTTTGAGTTGGTCAGAAGAAAGATTAAAGAAGTTGAAGAAAGAGATCATATCCGTAATTTTCAGCCACCCATCACTGGAGAGGAGATCATGAAAACCTTCGACCTAAAACCTTGCCGAGAAATCGGACAGATCAAGGATGCCATTAAAGAAGCAATTTTAGAAGGGGAGATCCCGAATGAATATGAGGCCTCCTATAAGTTTATGCTCCAAAAAGGTGAGTCACTGGGCTTAAAGGCTCAAAAATAGCTCATCAATCTTTTTAGAACAATTTTCCCATGAATGTTCAAGAGCGGTTGATCTCACATCAACGTTTATATGATCGGCTTTCTTAATAAGTTCTATCACCTCTTTATAGTCTGTTTCTGCATCGAATAAGAATCCGTTCGTACCATGCTCGATTACATCGGGTCCAAATCCAGTTCTTGATGCAATTGGAAAACAATTGGAAAGCATGGACTCTAGTATTGGAACAGGCCCGCCCTCTAAATAGGAAGGGGAGATAAAGACATCTATCTTATTATAAAGATCTGGGTATTTCTGATAGTCTTCATCGTCAAAATAAGTAAAGTTGGAGAAGGCATTCAACTCTTCAAATTTTTCATAACGATCCCAATATCTTCCTATTAAGTAGAATTCACGCTCAGGCATGTTTTTTACCAAATTGTAGATCATTTCTGGATTCTTTCGATCGCTAAAGGCCGAGCAAAATCCAACCGTACCGTCTTTACGATCATGAGAATAAAAGAAATCTGGATCAGATGCGATATGTATCAGTGCTGTCTTTTCAGCCTTTAAACCCGCTTCAATGAGTTCATTTCGGACGTTTGAATTCAAACAGATTACTTTATCGGCTTTGTTCAGACACCAAATAACATGTGATTTTGAAAAAGAGAATGTAAAATTGGGATGGGTATACATCACAATGTTCTTCTTGTTCAATATCTGTGGATTATGGCGAAGTGCTCTATAGAAGTATTGATGAAAGATAAAATAATAACCGTCAGACTCTGGAAGATCTCTCAGACCATCATGAAAATAGGACTGAGCATTCAATTGTGAAAACCCAGACAATCTTCTCACTTTGGCACCAAAAATCCAATCTTTATCCGATTCACGAGCGATATAAGTGATGGATTCAACTTTACTGGTGTTTGATTTTGGAAAAGATTTTGCCTTTTGAAAAGCCAATAAGTATTTCCATTTGTAGAGCAGATTGAAAATGATCTTTTCACCCAACATTATTCCATGTTTTGCATAGAGACCAATTTAAAATACTCGCCTTTCTTTTTCATTAGGTCCTCATGTTTTCCTTGCTCTACAATTTCTCCCTTTCTCAACACAACTATATTATCGGCCTTTTGGATTGTAGATAATCTATGAGCAATTACAATAGACGTTCTGTTCTCCATCATTTTCTCTAACGCTTGCTGCACAAGTTGCTCAGATTCTGTATCTAAGGCTGAGGTTGCCTCGTCAAGGATCATAATTGGAGGATTCTTTAAAACAGCTCTAGCGATAGATAAACGTTGTTTTTGTCCTCCCGAAAGCTTTCCTCCACCATCACCAATATTGGTGTTGTATTTTTCCGGTAGATCTTTAATGAACTCATGTGCATTGGCAATATGAGCAGCTCTTTCTATCTCAGTATCATCTGCTTCTTGAAGTCCTAATTTGATATTATTTGCTACTGAATCATTAAAGAGTATAGAATCTTGAGTAACGATGCCCATTAGCCCAAGTAAAGATTGTTTTTTAATGTCTTTTACATCAGTCCCATCAATAGTGATATTTCCTTTATTAACATCATAAAATCTTGTCACCAAATTAGCCAAGGTAGATTTTCCACTTCCGGATTGACCAACTAAGGCAACTGACTTTCCTTTCGGAACGGTTAAAGAGAAATCTTTTAAAACATATTCATCCTGATACTTGAAGGAGATATTATTGAAGACGATTTCTGAATTGAAATCCTGCTTATCAATAGCATTTTCCTTGTCTTTTAAAGGGTCCTCAGTATTCAAAATTTGTAAGATTCTTTCTGCGGCGGCATTTCCTTTTTTGATGGTGTAACTCGCTTTCGAAATCGACTTTGCAGGTGTAATTATATTGTATGCAAGTGCTATGTAAGCAATGAACTTATCTCCAGTCATAGCCTCATCAACAAGTACTAGAGAACCTCCATACCAAATCAAGATACAGATAACAAGAATACCAAGAACCTCACTCACAGGACCTGCTAACTGAGTTTTGATCATTAATTTATTGGAAAGTTTTTCAAATCTTTTGGTAGACTCTCCAAATACCTTTTGAAATACATTTTCAGCATTAAACCCCTTGATCACTCTTAGTCCGGATAACGTTTCTTCTAAAAGCGATAAGAAAACCCCTTGCTCAGTTTGAACCTTGTCTGATGTTTTCTTAAGGTTTTTTCCGATTACATTGATCAGAAATCCAGCTACAGGTAAAAACAGAAATACAAAGATGGTTAACTTCACACTTAAGATAAGCATGATACTAATGGTTATGATGATCATCAAGGGATCTCTAAAGATCAATTCTAATATCGATAAGAAAGAATAGTGAACCTCGATAACATCAGAACCAATTCTTGCCATGATATCTCCTTTTCTTTTTTCGGTAAAGTAGGAGATGGGTAGGGAAATGGTCTTAGCATATAAGGCATTTCTCAAATCTTTAAGAACTCCATTTTTTAAAAATGTGATCGAATAAAAACCTAAATAGCTGAATAAATTTTTAAGCAGAAAAACGGTTAAGATCAGAATGATTACTGCAATCAGAATATCTCCTTTGTCATCGCCTACTGTTTGGTAGACGGTATAACTAAAGTATTCGTTAAAGTAATCATCCAATTTTTCTACACTTTCATAAACAGGTTTTACCTTGGTGATCGCTCTATCTTTATTAAAGATGATTTTTAGAAATGGCATTAAAACCACAAAAGAAAGAGCAGAAAACAATGCATAGAATACATTGAAAAAAACATTTAAAAAGGCAAAACGCTTATAAGGAAAAGCGTAGCGTATGATCTGTTTAAAATACTTCATTAAATATCCATTTCTTCTACAATGCGATCGATCTTAGCTTCTAGCTCTTTTTCAACTGTATCTGTATTTTCTATAGCATCCAAATTTCCTTGAACGCTAAAGTAGAATTTGATCTTTGGTTCTGTGCCACTAGGTCTTGCACAAACCTTAGTACCATCCTCTGTATGATAAATCAATACGTTAGATTTAGGAAGATCCATCACTTTTTCTTCACCCGTTTGTGCATTGGTTTCAATAGAAGATTGATAGTCATTGATAAATGTAACTGGTGATCCATCTATTGTTTTGAGAGGATTATTTCTTAGATCAATCATGATTTGTTTGATCTGCTCTGCACCATCCATTCCTTTCTTTACAAAAGACATTAAACGCTCTTTGAAGAATGAGTGCTTTACGTATAGTTTTAATAATTCAGAGTAAAATGACCCTCCATTTGCTTTGGCATCAGCAGCTATCTCACAGGCTAAAAGCGCTGAAGTAACCGCATCTTTATCTCTAACAAAATCACCTACCATATATCCAAAACTTTCTTCTCCACCTCCAATAAAGTCTTGATCAGGAGCATCTAAGATCATTTTTGCGATCCATTTGAATCCAGTTAAACCTACCTTGGTTTCTACTCCGTAGCTCGAGGCAATGTCATTAACCATGTTTGTGGATACAATAGTAGATCCCACAAACTCGTTACCGTCTAGTTTTCCTTGATTCTTCCATTGGTTGATCAAGAAATCTGTCATGACAACCATGGTCTGATTTCCATTTAACAATTTCATGTTTCCTTTATCGTCTCGCACTGCAATACCGATACGATCACTGTCTGGGTCTGTTCCAAGAACGATATCGGCACCAATTTCTTCAGCCAATTTTGTTGCCATGGCTAAAGCAGCTGGTTCTTCAGGATTGGGTGAGTCAACTGTTGGGAAATTTCCGTCAGGAACCTCTTGTTCTTTGACTATATGAACTTGTGTATAACCTGCTCTTTTCAGCACTTCAGGAATCAATTTGATTGAAGTTCCGTGTAAGGATGTAAACACAATCTTAAGGTCTTCGCGACCAGAAATATCGAAAGTTCCATTTTCTAGGGAAGCATTCCAAAATGCTTCATCAACTTCGGCTCCTATGATATTGATAAGATCACTATTCGACTCAAAATTGATATCTGAATACTCTAGAGAATTTACTTCAGAAATGATCTCATTATCTTGAGGTGGTACAATTTGACCTCCATCGGTCCAATACACCTTGTAACCGTTATACTCAGGTGGATTATGAGAGGCCGTTAATACGATTCCTGCATGGCAATTCAGGTGATCTACTGCAAAGGATAACTCTGGGGTAGGACGCAGGTCCTCAAACAGAAATACATGAATTCCGTTTGCAGATAAAACATCAGCCACAACATTCGCTAACCATTCACTATCGTTTCTACAATCATAACCAATGGCAACTTTGATCTCGGAATCATCAATTACTTTGTTCAAATAATTGCTCAATCCTTGTGTTGCTTTTCCAAGTGTATACTTGTTGATACGGTTGGTTCCTGGTCCAACAACTCCGCGCATTCCACCAGTTCCAAATTCTAAATCTTTGTAAAAACTATCAGCTAGATCAGATGAATTGCTATCGATTAGCGCTTGAACTTCTTCGTTCGTCTTTTGGTCAAATGTTTCAGATAACCACTCTTGTGCTTTTTGTAAGATCTTTTCCATTGTGATTGTTGTGTTTGAAATCAGTTAATGATTTATTTTCTCTTTGATTTTATAATAACTCTCGCTGTCTTTGGATTTAATAACAAGTTCTCCAATAAAGCCAGCTAAGAATAATTGTGTACCTAATATCATGGCTGTAAGGGCGATATAAAACCATGGGTCATCAGTAACCAAAATGGTTTTAAAGCCGTTTGCCAATTTATATAATTTCATAGCTCCTATATACCCAGCGGAAATAAATCCGAAGATAAACATCAGAGTTCCCCATAGCCCGAAGAAATGCATAGGTCTTTTTCCAAATTTTGAAAGGAAAGAGATGGTAATAAGGTCTAAGAATCCATTGATAAATCTACTCATACCAAATTTGGTTTCTCCGTATTTTCTTGCTTGATGCTTCACTACCTTTTCCCCGATTTTTCTGAAACCTTCATTTTTTGCTAAAACGGGAATATAGCGATGCATTTCACCACTGACCTTAACAGCCTTTACAACCGAATTCTTGTAGGCTTTCAATCCACAGTTGAAATCGTGTAATTTGAGTCCTGAGGTTCTTCTCGCGGCCCAATTAAATAATTTTGAGGGAAGGTTTTTAGCGATTACGCTGTCGTGTCTTTTCTTTTTCCATCCAGAAACTAGATCATAGTTCTCTTTTGTAATTAGATCAAAAAGTTCAGGTATCTCGTCTGGACTGTCTTGCAGATCTGCATCCATGGTAATTACAACACGTCCCTCTGCGATTTTAAAACCGGCATCTAAAGCTTGGGATTTCCCGTAATTCTTTTGAAAACGAATTCCTTTAACAGCAGCATGCGCAGAAGAGATCTCTTCTATAACTTTCCAAGAACTATCAGTGCTTCCATCATCAATGAAGATCACTTCATATAAAAACCGATTGGATTGCATAACGGATGCAATCCAATCGTATAATTCTTGTATAGATTCTTCTTCGTTTAATAAGGGTATTACTACCGATATATCCATAATACAGTTCTTGTATAATACAAAGGTAACAAATCTACCGTGTCGACCTAGTTTATTCTTTGGTCAACATTATTTAATGTAAGGTCAATAGATATTAATATCCGTCTTCAGCAGATCTTTTCATGATCGCACCGGCAATTGCAGAGATAATGAATCCGAAAAATGCCGAGGCAACGATAGCAATAGCTGATGAAATTGCTGCTCCAGAGAATAAATTAAACATATCTTCAGCAGCTTCCATTTGCTCGGTAGTCATATTAGCTTCTACCCATTTCGCCTTTTCAACTTCTAATAGTTGATTCATCATTTCAGGCTCAATAAAATTTATAAAGATCTGATTGTAGATGATTACGATCACTGAACTAACAATTGCGACACCCATACCTACCTTTACGGCTTGTCCAAAAGAAAGAAGGTTGTTGTTATCTGTTTTAAATTTTTTGATCGCCATAGATAGGATTACGATCATGGCTACAAATCCTAATACGCCAAATTTCCAATCTCTTTCTAAATGCATTCCTAATGCATAGGAAATTACACTAATTAAGATTGATACTACCCCTAGGATTAGACCGTAGTTGAGCATTACATTTTTGCTTGAAGCTTTTGATTCCATAAGTTTTGATTTAGTTAGTTACACAAATATAGCGATTTCTGAATGTGAATATTCTTTTCTCTTTTTCAGAATCAATTCATTAGTATCCAAAGAAATAGAATTGTTACATAAAAAATGAGAAAGTTTTCATTTGTCATGCTAAAAATTGATTGTAAATTTGCAACGGCAAGTCCTACACAACTAGCTCCCTCGGAATCCCCCAGGGCGGGAACGCAGCAAGGGTACTTGGTTGTAGCAGTGTGATGTAGGTAGCTTGCCATTTTTTTTGCCCTAAATTCAACTTGGGTTCTTGGATAAACTTTCCCTTTCCTCTTAATTTTTCTCATATTTGTCTCATATTTCAACATATGTCTAAAGTCGTATTGATCACAGGTGCTTCTTCCGGAATTGGAAAGTCCACCGCAGAGCTTTTAACACAAAAAGGTTTTATCGTATATGGAACAAGCAGAAAACCAAAGCAAGATTCTATTGATGGCTATTCCATGATTTCACTGGATGTGACCGATGAGTCTTCGATCAAGAATGCGATCAGCTCAATTGTAAAGAAAGAAGGTCGTATTGATGTTTTGATCAATAATGCTGGAATGGGTATTACCGGACCTGTTGAAGATACCCCTACCGAAGAAATGAAAAAGGTATTTAATACCAATTTTTTTGGTGCCATTGATGTTATGAAGGCAGTGATTCCTAATATGCGTCCTAATGCGAGTGGATGCATCATCAATGTAACATCTATCGCTGGTTATATGGGATTGCCTTACAGAGGAATTTATTCTGCTACCAAAGGAGCGTTAGAACTGACTGTTGAGGCGATAAGAATGGAGGTCAAAGAATTTGGAATAGAAGTGTGTAATATCGCTCCGGGAGATGTAGCGACCAATATAGCTGCGGGTCGTTATCATACTCCAGTTTTTGAAGACTCTGCCTACAAAGAAAAATACCAAGCCAATTTGGATTTGATGGATGAGCATGTAGACTCAGGTATGGATCCGATGATCATGGCTAAAAAGATTCTTCAGGTCATTCAAACCAAAAAGCCCAAAGGGCATTACAAAGTAGGAGGTTTTATGGAAAAATTTTCTATTGTTCTCAAGAGAATCCTACCAGATAAGATGTATGAAAAACTCTTGATGAATCATTATAAGATTTAAAGAGGAATTAACTTGTTTTACAACTGTTAATAACTACTTGTAGGTTTACTCATTTTCTAGTTTCATTGTGCTGATATTCAATCTATCTTTGCGCCGTACAACAAAACCACAGATATGAAATTTTTTATCGATACAGCTAACTTAGATCAAATTAAAGAAGCGCAAGCTTTAGGAATTTTAGATGGAGTGACTACCAATCCATCTCTAATGGCAAAGGAAGGAATTACAGGAGAAGAGAATATCATAAACCACTATAAAGCCATATGTGATTTGGTAGATGGAGATGTTTCGGCTGAAGTTATTTCTACCGATTTTGAAGGAATGGTAAGAGAAGGTGAAGCATTGGCAGCCTTAAATCCTCAGATCGTTGTAAAGCTTCCTATGATTGCAGATGGAGTAAAAGCTTGTAAATACTTTTCTGATAAAGGAATCAAAACCAACGTAACCTTAGTTTTCTCGGCAGGTCAAGCATTATTAGCGGCGAAAGCAGGTGCAACTTATGTATCTCCATTTATCGGACGTTTGGACGATATTTCTACGGACGGATTGAACTTGATTGCAGAGATCAGAACCATCTATGATAACTATATGTTTGAAACAGAGATCTTGGCTGCGTCTGTGCGTCATACTATGCATATTATCGATTGTGCCAAAATTGGTGCTGATGTAATGACCGGACCTTTATCTGCTATTTCTGGCTTGTTAAAACACCCATTAACAGATATAGGATTGGCAAAATTCTTAGCTGATTACAAGAAAGGAAATTAAGTTTTAAAGGACTCTTTGTAGAGTCCTCCTTAATCAATATACAACTCGTCTATACATTGTTGCTTTTCAACGAAAATGGGCGAGTTTTTTTAGTTTAAACAGAGTTTTATTCGTATCTTAATATAGAATTTCATTAGGCACGAGATTCACGTAAATTTTATTGATATCCAATTTTTCGCAGGTCTATAATTAGACTTATCAGTACGTATAAAAATGCACATAGGTTTGATGCAAATCTGGTGTTAGGTATAAATTTAAAGCTGAGCGTTATGTTTGATAAAAGCGGAAAAATTAAGAAAGTTAACGAAACAAAATTAGCAGGTACATTAGTTAAGAATGCTAATAAGCGTAAGGTCGTTGAAGGTCTTACAATTATAGCTGGCTTAGCAAAAATGAAAAAAATGAAACTGGCCTAATCGTAAAAATTATAGAGTCAGGTTAAAGCAATAAAGCGGGATTATATCCCGCTTTTCCTTTATACCGTGTTCAAGAGAAATCAATCCTTTGAGAATAGTGGTTTTTAGTTGAAGAACCCTTAACTTTGCACTAAGAAATTAGATTTAGTTTGAATGATTTTGAAGTGCAAATATTTTGCATAAAAACTATGCTACTTTGCTACTTTGAAACTGTCAAACTTTCCAAATCAATTACATGTATCCTAAAAAGGAGTTAGCTCAAATAATCATATCTGCTTGTCGTCAATTTGAAATTGAAACTGTTGTTATTTCTCCAGGCTCGAGAAATGCGCCTTTGACAATTGGTTTTTCCAACGATCAAGATTTTGATACGATCAGTATTGTTGATGAAAGATGTGCCGCTTTCTTCGCTTTAGGAATTGCTCAAAAAAGACAAAAACCTGTGGCTATTGTTTGTACCTCAGGTTCTGCCTTATTGAATTATTATCCTGCTGTTGCAGAAGCCTATTATAGCCAGATCCCTCTTGTAGTTATTTCTGCGGATAGGCCTAAACATTTGATAGATATTGGTGATGGACAAACAATCCGACAGGAAAATGTTTTTGAGAATCACATATTATTTAATGCCAATCTGCAGGAGAATCAAACCAATAAGAACTTTGAGTTATTAACAGAGGCCTTCTCAATGTTAACTCAAGTAAAAGGACCCATTCATATCAACGCGCCATTTGACGAGCCTTTGTATGAAACGGTTTCAGAAATGAAAGAATTTCCTTTCAAGGTGAACCAACAGATTCAAATGGATAATGTTGATTATAACACTCTTGCTGAAGATTGGAATTCTGCTAAGAAAAAAATGATCCTTGTGGGTGTACATCCACCAGATAAAGAATTAGAGGATTTGTTAGAAAGAGTTGCAGATGATCCTTCAGTACTCGTGTTAACGGAAACTACTTCCAATTTGCACAATAAGAGATTTGTGCATGATATTGATAATTTAATCTTTAATCTCTCAACGGAAGAATTCAGTTCACTTCAACCTGAAATACTATTGACTTTTGGTGGACTGATCGTCTCCAAGAAGATCAAGAGATTTTTAAGAGATCATAAACCTGAGCAACATTGGCATATCAATGAGTTGAGAGCTTTTGATACTTATTTTGCCTTAACAAACCATCTTAAAATAGATAGTCATAGTTTCTTTACTCAATTTAGTCCCTTGACTAAGTATGAAAACGGAAGTAATTATGAGTCGAAATGGATAGAATACCGAAATAAGACACATGCAAAACATGATGAGTTTGTGCGTTCTGCTCCCTTTTCGGATCTTAAAGTCTTTGAGCATATTTTGGAATCCTTACCAGTAGATTCAGATGTTCAATTTAGCAATAGTGCAATCATCAGATATTCTCAATTGTATAAAATGAATTCATCCATTACGGTATCTTGTAATAGAGGAACGAGTGGAATTGATGGAAGTACAAGCACTGCGATCGGGGCAGCGTATGCTTCGGATAAGCAGACAACCTTGGTCACAGGAGACCTGAGTTTCTTTTATGATAGTAATGCATTGTGGAATTCACATATCCCTAAAAATTTTAGAATAATTATTGTGAATAATTCTGGTGGAGGGATCTTTAAGATAATTCCTGGTCCTAAATCAACACAGTCCTTAAAATTCTTTGAAGCACCGCATTGTTTGACGGCTGAACATTTATGCAATATGTACGGATTTGAGTATTCAACAGCCCATGACAGTGAATCTCTTGAGAAAGGGTTGAGCGGTTTTTACGAGGGAGATCATCCAAAATTATTGGAAATTTTTACTCCTAGTGATCAGAATGATTTGGTTTTAAAGGATTATATCAATTACTTGCGCTAATGGAATTAAAAGTAGGAGACAGAGTAGAGATCGTTATAGGAGTTGAAACCGCTCTAGGATATACCGTTTTAATAGATGAAAGTGAAGAAGGACTGATTTATAGAAATGAGGTGTTTACACCTGTAGAAGAAGGTCAGCGTACTGTCGGTTTCATTAAGAATATCCGAGAAGATGGTAAGATCGATGTTTCATTACAGCCATTGGGTTACAGGAATACCATTGATGGAGATAAGGAAAAGATACTAGCCAAATTAAAGGCAAATGGAGGTACGTTACAGATTACGGACAAAAGCAGTCCAGAATCCATTAAGTTCCATATGCAAATGAGTAAAAAAGCTTTTAAAAGAGCTTTAGGAGCATTATACAAGGAGAGAAAGATTGTGATTCTAGGAGATAAGATTCAGAAGAGGAATTAGTTTCTGTCATTATCATCCACACCACCTTTCATCTCAATCATTCTTTCAACGTTTCTATAATATAGATCTGCGTTGGGGTCTGCAGGATCCATTTTACCATAACCCAGCCTGTATTGTTCAAGAGCAGCTTTGAAATTCTTTCCGGATTCGTAATATCTACCTAAATAATAATGTCCCATCTCAGAACTTGGGTATAGTTTTAAGATCATTTCACCGAAATCTCTTAAATAATCGCCATCAGCTTGCTCGATGATAATGTCTTCTATTGCAATAACATCTCTTTTTCTAATTCCGATATTCGAACCAAATAGAAATTCTATTTCAATATATTTTTTCTCTAAATAAGCAATAGCACTAGGTGGGTCTAAACCTTTAATCTTGGTGTCAAACTCTTCTTGTGTTATACCAGAGTAAACTTCAAAAATCTTAGCAAAAGCTCGCGAAATCCCTTCTCCTATTACTGATGATGAACTTGGTGAGCTCATTAGCTCGTCGAAGACCACGTTAAAATTTTGAATATTGGTAGATTTCATAAACTTACCATACTCCTGAATTCTAGTCAATTTTTCAGGACCTGCAAAGGGGTTTCCAGATACGTAGAAATAGAAGGTATTGTCCATAGTAGCCATTTTCTCCAGCTTGAAATTTTGCATCAAGGTCTTAATATCTGGAGCTAATGTAGGATTCAAGCATATGTAAGCATTAAATAAAGGTGTATTCTCTCTTAAATAGTGAGTGATAAAGTTAGCACCTAATCCTTCACCAACAATAGTTAGGAAAGGAGATGTCTTGTAATTGGCCTCAACAAATGGAATGAGTTCATCTCTTAAAAAAGTGTAGAACCTACGGGAATTCCCCATCAATTTGCTATCTGCTTCGTTGTATCCAAGATCTTTTGTTCTAGAAGATTCAATGTTTACTCCAACAACAATCTGTTTTGGAGCCTGATCCTGACTCGCAAAGTAACTTGACATCCCTACATAAAGATCAAATAGTTTTTCCTCTTCTAAAACAATAGCAAGAGGGTAATTTGAAAGGGAATCGCTATCATAACCTTTCGGTAAGTAGATCTTCACATCTCTAATGTCCTTAAGATCATCAGACTCATATTTTTTATAGATGGTCTTTTGACCAAAAGAAAAAGTATAAGAAAAAACGAATAAGAGTAAAACCAGTGTTCTCATATTTGAGGGATCATTTTTTGTTAAAGATAGAGGTTTTCAAAAAACCAGAAAGGAATATTTTTTGCAAAATCTTCTATCCCAATTTTGAATGTTTTATTTTTGTGAGCGCTTGTAAAAGAACAACGTTAAAAGTTCAAAATTATGATACAACCTGAATGGGTAACCGCCAAAGAATACGAAGATATCACCTATAAAAAGTCGAATGGTGTTGCAAGAATAGCATTTAATAGACCGGATATTAGAAACGCATTCCGACCAAAGACAACCAGCGAACTATATGATGCATTTTATGATGCGAACGAAGATACATCCATTGGGGTCGTATTACTTTCTGCGGAAGGACCTTCTTCCAAAGATGGAATATGGAGTTTTTGTTCGGGAGGTGATCAGAAAGCACGTGGACATCAAGGATATGTAGGTGATGATGGCTATCATAGATTGAATATTTTAGAAGTTCAGCGATTGATTCGCTTTATGCCAAAGGCTGTGATTGCAGTTGTCCCTGGATGGGCAGTCGGAGGAGGGCACAGTTTACACGTTGTTTGTGATCTGACTCTAGCCAGCAAAGAAAATGCAATTTTTAAACAAACAGATGCGGATGTTACTTCATTTGACGGAGGATATGGTTCTGCTTATTTGGCCAAAATGGTAGGTCAGAAAAAAGCGAGAGAGATTTTCTTTTTAGGTCGTAACTATTCTGCGCAAGAGGCTTATGAAATGGGAATGGTCAATGCAGTGATTCCGCATGACGAATTAGAGTCTACAGCCTATGAATGGGCTCAAGAGATTTTAGCAAAATCACCAATCTCAATAAAAATGCTAAAGTTTGCAATGAACCTTACCGATGATGGAATGGTTGGGCAGCAAGTATTTGCAGGCGAAGCCACCAGATTAGCATATATGACAGACGAGGCTATTGAAGGAAGAAACGCATTCTTAGAGAAACGCAAGCCTAACTTTGATAAAAAGTGGATACCGTAATCGGTGATCAATTAACAATTATCAATTAACAATGATCAATTAGGGATTCTTAGATATGAAAATAATATGTATTGGTCGCAATTATGCGAAACACATTGAAGAATTAGAAAACGAAAGACCAGATAATCCTGTTGTGTTCTTGAAGCCAGATTCTTCAATTTTACCAAAGAACAATCCATTCTTTATACCTCCATTTTCAAATGATGTGCATTATGAGGTAGAGGTATTGGTGAAGATCAATAAAGTTGGAAAACACATTGCTTCGAGATTCGCCCATAAGTATTATGATGAAATAGGTTTAGGAATTGATTTTACCGCTCGCGATGTACAATCGCATTGTAAGGCAAAAGGATTGCCTTGGGAAAAAGCAAAAGCTTTCGACGGAAGCGCAATTGTTGGTCAGTTCTATTCTAAAGAAGATTTTGATCTCGAGAATTTGTCCTTTCAATTATTGAAAAACGGAGAGATAGTGCAAGATGGTAATACACAGGCGATGCTTTGGAAAATTGATGAATTGATAAGTTATGTGTCTCAATATTTTACTTTAAAGAAAGGAGACCTTATATTTACCGGAACTCCAGCCGGAGTGGGTAAGGTTTCTGAAAATGATGAATTAACAGGAGTTATTGAAGGAAATCAAGCCTTTCAAATTAGAGTTAAATAGAAAATTACATTGTTGTTATGTTAGAGATTATTGCAGTCATCTTTATTGGTAAGTATTTTTTTAAACTTGCCGAAACCTATGAAAAAAGCAAATGGGGTTATGCCATTCTTGGAATAGTGACCTTTTATGCTACCGTATTTATCACCGGCTTCATTTATGCAATGTTTTACATATCGAGTAATCCTTACGCTACCGAAGATGATATTAGTACAATCGTAATTACCTTATTAAGCATTCCAATTGGTCTAGGAGTGACCTATTTACTTTACTACTTACTTGAAAAAAGTTGGAAGAAGAATTTCACCAACGAAAAGCCAAGTATTGACGATATAGGGAAGAACTAATCCTTTACTTGATCAATTCCCATTTAGGAATCATAAGATTTCTTTTCAAACGAATATTAGGAATCGAATCTGATTGAAATAAAGGAATCTCCGCTTTTAAATTGCTCTCAGAATAGAAAGACAACTTCCAAAAAGGAACCTTGGTGCTTATCATCTTATTATTCTTTGACATTAATTGGGAGTTGAATAATCTTTCTAGGAATCGTTCTTCGGGATAAAATGGAACTTTTATTTCGTTATGAGCGAGGGCGCTTATACTAATAATCGAACCATCTTCTAAAATGTCTGCGAATAAATACTCGTGATATTCGTCTATAAAATCTGGATTCCGTGAAACGATGTAGATCTCACGTATTTTACCGTCATACAAGGAAAAAGAAAAGCTTTGATCTACCTTGTCAAATAAATAGCCAATAGGCAGAAGAAAAGAAATAACGAGAGTGCTCAAGAGCAACTTATTTCTAACCGTATTATCATCGAAGGATTCCAATCTTTTGCTAAGAATTACTAAAAGAAAAATCATCACTAGGTTCCAAGGTAAGATCACGAAGTTCCCATAGATAACAAATATGATGAAGTAAAGAATCGAGAGATGGGTTCCAATCGCTAAAAAGAACCCTGCTCTTAATGTTTTTTTAAAAAGTAACAGACAGCCAGTGAGGGTTTCTAGTATTGGGATTATAATAGCTAAGACACTTAAGCTAGATATGCTATCACTTTCTTGACCTAGAAAATGAATCAGAATATCTTGGAATATAAGAGGCTCGAAATATGGATTGAACTTATGATATCCGCTCCAGAGGTATAGAATGGCAAACAGAAACCTGAAATAATTTAGAATTACTTGTTTATCTAAATTCAGACTGAAGGGTATTAAGAGTAGAAAGAAAAAATAGGTCCAAGGCTGAATCCTCATTTGATCTGTAAAAGCAAGAATAACCAGTATAAATAATACAATTCTAGTAGCGCCCCTCTCTTTATTTTTACCTAAGATTATATATAAAAGGGAGATTAGTAGCACGCCAAGAAGCAGGTATTCTATCCAAGTCGGAAAGCTAAGCCATTCAAATACTGGAAAGCTCATAAAGTCTCTATTGCTGGTCCAAAGAGTAAATGAGAATACAATACTTAACAAAAGACCTAAGGCAATTACCTTAAGTATTCGATTTGAAGTATATGTACTAATTTTAAACATTCTACACCAAATATATACCTTTTGGCTTTGTATCTTTGCTATCGCAAAAAATCTAAATCAAAAGTTTGTATGAACGCAGAGATCATCACGATTGGAGATGAGATCTTAATTGGTCAGATCACAGATACCAATTCTCAATGGATGGCGACCGAGCTCAACAAAATAGGAGTTTCTATTTATCAAATCACTTCCATTCAGGACGATAGAGAACATATTTTACAAGCACTTTCAGAAGCGCAAGGGAGGGCAGATATTGTTTTGATCACTGGTGGTTTGGGACCAACTAAAGATGATATCACGAAAAAAACCATTGCAGAGTTTTTTAAAGATGATCAAATCGTTGAATATCCAGAAGTGGTTGAACATATACAAAGAATGTTCAATAAGTATGGAATTCCCTTTAAGGAAGTTCAAAGGTATCAAGCTCAATTGCCTTCTAAAGCTACTTTATTGATGAATCGCTTTGGGACTGCACCAGGGATGTGGTTCTATGAAAATGAAACAGTCTTTGTTTCAATGCCCGGCGTTCCTTATGAAATGAAAGGGTTAATGAAATATTATGTGATGCCTAAGATTATGGAACAGTTTCATTTACCTTTTATCATTCATAAAACTGTAATGACTTACGGACAAGGTGAGAGCATGATTGCGGAGCAAATTGAACATTGGGAAGAGAACCTTCCATCTTTTATAAAGTTGGCTTATTTGCCTTCTTTTGGAAGAGTTCGATTAAGATTGACAGCAAAAGGTCCTGATAAAGAAGTTTTGACCGATGCTCTCACAGAAAAAATTGAGGAACTCTATCAGATTATTCCAGATATAATTACCGGACTCGATAAAAATGGTTCCATCGAGACTTTTGTCGGAAATTTACTAACGGAAAATGGTTTGACGGTTTCTACTGCTGAAAGCCTTACGGGCGGAAAAATCGCATCAACTTTGGTTTCTGTATCTGGAGCTTCAGCGTATTTCAAAGGAAGTACTGTAGTGTATTCTGCGGAGATGAAACAAGAGTTATTAGGTGTAGAATCCAAGACCATAGAACAATACACTGTTGTAAGTGAAGAAGTTGCCAAAGAAATGGCTGTGAAGGCAAGAGAAAAAATGAAAACAGATTATACTATTGCGGTAACTGGAAATGCAGGTCCAACCACAGATGAAACTGATAAATCTGTTGGAGTGGTGTATATCGCGATTGCATCTGAAAGAGGTGTTGATTGTCAGGAGTTTAACTTTGGTCAACCTAGAGAAAAGGTGATAAACAGAACGGTAAATAAATCTCTGCAATTACTTCAAGAAGAAATTCTTAAAAATAACTTAGATAGTCTTTGTGAGGTTTAAAAAATATCGTAAATTTGCACCTCGTTTAAAGATAAGAACTTAAAACTGTAAGAAATGTCTAGAGTTTGTGAATTAACAGGAAAGAAAGCAATGGTTGGAAATAACGTTTCCCATGCTTTGAATAGAACGAAGAGAAAATTCAACGCTAATCTTATGACTAAGCGTTTCTATATTCCAGAAGAAGACAAGTGGATCACACTTAAAGTGTCTGCTTCTGCATTAAAAAATATCAACAAGAAAGGAATTTCTGCAGTGATCAAAGAAGCACGTGCGAAAGGTTTCTTAACTAAGTAATTCTTTAGATAAAGTATAGTAAGATGGCAAAGAAAGGAAACAGAGTTCAAGTAATTTTAGAGTGCACAGAGCACAAATCTTCTGGAAAACCAGGAACTTCTAGATATATTACAACTAAGAATAAAAAGAATACTCCGGATAGAATCGAGTTGAAAAAATTCAACCCGATCTTAAAGAGAATGACAGTTCATAAAGAGATAAAATAAGTAGGTCATGGCAAAGAAAGCAGTAGCATCATTACAGACAGGTTCTAAACGATTAACTAAAGCAATCAAAATGGTAAAGTCTCCAAAAACAGGAGCTTACACTTTTGTTGAAGCGATTATGGATCCTACAAAAGTAAACGACTTTTTATCTAAAAAATAAGTCGTACTTTTTACATTATATGGAAGCTACTTTCTTAAGAGAGTAGCTTTTTTTATGTTTATAATTCACGTACTTTTGAAGTGCGAAATCATTGATAAAGAATGAGTTTTTTTAAAAATATATTTTCAAAGGAAAAGAAAGAAACTTTAGATAAAGGTTTAGAAAAATCCAAATCTAGTTTTTTCAATAAATTATCCAAGGCAGTTGCTGGTAAATCTAAGGTTGATGATGATGTTCTAGATAATTTAGAAGAAGTATTGGTAACCTCGGATGTTGGAGTAGATACAACCCTAAAGATTATTGATAGAATTGAAGAGCGAGTTTCTAAGGATAAATACTTAGGGACGGATGAATTAAATCAGATCCTTAGAGAAGAGATCGCAGGTTTATTGTCTGAAACCAATGTTGGTGAAGAGACGGATTTTACAATTCCTGCTGATACCAAGCCTTATGTGTTAATGGTTGTTGGTGTGAATGGTGTTGGAAAAACCACGACAATCGGAAAGCTTGCTTCACAGTTCAAGAAGAAAGGATTAAAGGTAGTTCTAGGGGCGGCAGATACTTTTAGAGCCGCTGCGATTGATCAGTTGCAAGTATGGGCAGAAAGAACAGATGTTCCTATTGTAAAACAAGAAATGGGTTCTGATCCTGCTTCTGTTGCTTTTGATACTTTGAAATCAGCGACCTCACAAGATGCTGATGTTGTGATCATAGATACAGCTGGACGACTACATAATAAAGTGAACTTAATGAACGAGCTTACCAAAATCAAACGTGTGATGCAAAAGGTTGTTGGAGATGCTCCTCATGATGTTTTATTGGTGCTAGATGGTTCTACAGGTCAGAATGCCTTTGAACAGGCAAAACAATTCACAAAAGCTACGGAAGTAACTTCTTTGGCGGTAACTAAATTAGATGGAACAGCCAAAGGCGGAGTGGTAATTGGTATTTCTGATCAATTCCAAATTCCTGTGAAGTACATTGGTGTTGGTGAAGGAATTGATGATCTTCAAGTTTTCAACAAACACGAGTTTGTAGATAGTTTCTTTAAGTAGAAAAGTTATTTTCTGTCCCATATTGATCTAAGCACTTGTTAATCAGATTCTTAATCTATTCGATTAATATGCTATATTTGAGGGATCACCAATCAGATTAGATGAAGACTAACATTAATTTTAGTATAAAGGAGTTATACCTATGTCTTAGTATAGCTTTCATTTTCTTCTTTATCGATCTTAGAGCTCAGAAATCTCCCAATGAACTCTCAAGGATTTCACATGAAGATTTTATAAAAAAGATCACGGAGTCTAAAGATTCCATAATTTATATTGAAGATACTTTTGTATTTCTGAGTGAGAAAGATACTTCTTATGCCTACAATAAAATTGACAACAAATTTACTTTTTCTGCTCAGGACTCTTTGATTGTTAGCGGTCAGTTGAGGTTAAAAAATGTTCATTTTCAACATCTTTATGAAGATGAAGGTTATGGATTACATCACATTCGCTTTAAAGAGCCAGTGGTTATTGAAAATTCAACCTCTTTAGTACTGAGCAATTGTGTTTTTGAAAAAGGATATTATTTGGACATTAATATTCCTCTAAATTCTTATGTGGATTATTTTGAGATGACCTATGAAGCTTATGGAGCTGATATCACAATAAATGAGTCTATTATCAAAGGTGATTTATACGTTGATATAGGTACAATAGATACATATTCTTCTATTTTTTTCACGCTTTTGAGTTCTCATTTATATAGCGATTTGAGCAATGAAACAACGGTCTTTACAAATAATATTAGATCTTTTGATGTAGCATTCAACGAATTTCATGGTAATAACTTAACTTCATTTTATATAGATAAAACAAGAGAAGTTTTTTTTGAGTACAACAGCTTTGAAAATGCCAATGTTGTAATCAATCATGCAGGTATTAGCTCAGAAAGTGTGATTGATTTCTCTGATAATAATTTTAAAAAGTACGTCTTATTATTTGTTGAAGATTTTGCAAAGTCCGATGTATATGATTGGGTAGATTGGAAAGATAAGGTCATTTCTAACAGAGGTTTTTCAGAGTATCTCAGACATGTAGATGATCATCTAGTTCAGAACAGGACGAAAACTGATTCACTCATTGTTGCTTATGATCGCATAGAAAAGTATAGGCTAGAACAAGCTTACAAGTTTGAAAAGAGATTGTTCGGAGGATTTTATAACTTGTATACTCAGCAGTATGATACCGATTTTGCGAATATCGTTTATGTTTCACTTAAAAATTTAGATACTGAAAGATATAACCAACTGTATTTAATTAATCCTAGCTTTAAGAATTTTTTTAAATGGAAGATTAATCAGTTTCTTAAGGTGTTTTCACTTTATGGGACATCGCCGTCTAGAACTGTAATTATATCTGTTTGGATAGTTTTTATTTTTGCATTTATTTACCTTTTCTTTCCAAATTCTTGGGATACTATTAATAGGAATCGACTGATAAAGCGATTGGAATTTTACAGTAGATACTTTAGAAGCAAAAAAAGTATGAAAGACTTATATGATGACAATCGCAGTAAGGATTTAATGACTTTTGAAGATTTCAAAACTTATTTGGGGCAAAGTAAAAAAGAAATTCCCTCCTATTTTATTTTGTTGGCAAAACCTATTTTTTACTTTGCAGGTGCCAATTATAAGATTGTAAGTCGTGTTTTAAGCAAAATGGATGTCTTGAAAGGAAGATGGGTCGAACTACCGAAAAGAAAAAAGATAGTTTCTAGTATCGTAATAGGGTTTTGGTTATTTTTTCTTTTACTATTTGATCTATTCATTAAATTTTTAAACGCCTTAACGTTATCCTTAAATACATTTACGACTCTAGGATTTGGTGAAATTCCAACTACAGGTATTCCAAGATACCTAGCGATTATTCAAGGATTTATTGGCTGGTTTATGTTGAGTATTTTTAGCGTGTCTTTAATATCACAGGTCCTTAATTAGCGCTCTTGTGGTCTATGAGAATATCTTAGAAAGAGTTATCTTTGGTTTTCTCAAATTATGACGACATGAAACGACTATTTACACTATTATTTGCAATCCTTTTATTTATTGGCTGCCAAGAGAAACAACCTCCTGTTGTTTTTCAAAAATACGATGAAACTGAAGCTCTATCGAAGCAACAAGATCACAAAAATGGCCGAATGAAATTCAAATTATTTCAATCGAAATACTTGGATATGAATCAAGTTTTTGCCCCGTTTGAAGATGATCTAGCTTATTTTTCAGAAGAGGATTATAATGCTCTAAAACCCTTAATTATTGAGAAAAATATTCCATCTATTCAAAATAGTGTAAAAGAAGGTAAATTGAGTTACGAGAAACTGACATTATTCTATTTATATCGAATTAGAAAATTTGAAAGTGATAGTACACGATCTTTGAACGCGATTATCGCATTAAACCCAAATGTCCTAGAAGAAGCAAGACAAAGAGATAAAAAAATAGCATCCGATGGTTCTTATTCAATGTCCGTATATGGAATGCCAATCTTGTTAAAAGATAATGTAAATACCCAAGGAATGCCAACAACAGCAGGTGCTCTCGCATTGGCTGAGAATAAAGATACCGATGACGCTTTTATTGTGAAACGATTAAAAGAAGAAGGAGCCTTGATCCTAGGAAAGGTAAACTTGAGTGAGTGGGCTTATTATTTTTGTTCAGGATGTCCACTCGGTTATAGTGCCGTAGGAGGTCAGTCTTTAAATCCTTATGGAAGAGGAGAATTTGAAACTGGAGGGTCAAGCGCCTCAAGCGGAACCGCTGTGGCTGCAAATTATGCGGTTGCTGCCATAGGAACGGAAACTTCAGGTTCTATTACATCTCCCTCAAGTATGAACTCTGTAGTCGGATTAAAACCAACAATAGGTCTATTAAGTAGAACTGGTATTGTTCCTATCTCAAGTACTTTGGATACACCTGGTCCCATGACCAAGTTTGTGATCGATAACGAAATACTTCTAATGGCAATGTTGGGCAAAGACGCAGAAGATTCTAAATCATTCGAAATGAAGAAAGAGAAGGCTATGGGTGGTCACTCTTTAATGGGAAAAAGATTTGGGGTAATGAAAGCCTATTTAAGAGACTCTGTTTATTCAGCGAATATTGATGTTTTGAAAAGTGCGGGAGTAAAGATCATAGAGATTGAACCAGAAAACCCAGGACTTCCCAATTTTAGAACAGTATTGGATGCAGACATGAAAGTAGATCTTCCAGCTTATTTGGCTGCATACGCCGACAAGGACGTTCAAGTGCAGAGTGTAAAAGATGTAATCGATTTCAACTTAAAGGATTCGATCTTACGAGCACCATACGGACAAGCTCTTTTTGAAGGAATTGCCAAAGACACAACCTCTATTGCACAATTAGAAGAGATAAAGAGAATTTTAATGACTAATGCAAGGAAGTATTATTCAGTTTTTGATGCTGAAAACTTAGATGCGATATTATCCATAAATAACTACCAATCTGGTTTTTCAGCTGTTGCGGAGTACCCTAATTTGACAGTTCCCATGGGATATCGAAAGGATGGAACTCCGACCAACTTAACCTTTATTGCAAAACCAAACCAAGAAAAGAAGCTGTTGATATTAGGCGCCTTGTATGAGAGTTTGACTAATCATAGAAAATTGCCAGCTAACTACGAATAAGAATTCTGTAAGAAAGCTTATTTTTGCGAATAATTTAATCAGAAAAGAGTGAGAACCTTTCTTCTTACTCTTTTCTTCTTTCTACTAAAGAATGAGAACAAAAACAACCAAAAAAAACAAGATCAATGTAGTTACTTTAGGATGCTCTAAGAATATCTATGATTCTGAGGTTTTAATGGGTCAGTTAAAGGCCAACGGTAAAGAAGTGGTTCATGAAGATGAGAATGATGATGGAAATATTGTTGTGATCAATACTTGTGGATTCATTGGGAAAGCCAAAGAAGAGTCTGTAGATACGATTTTGCATTATGTTGAGAAGAAGGAGGCAGGTGAAGTTGATAAAGTGTTTGTTACTGGTTGTTTGAGTGAGCGTTATAAACCAGATCTCGAGAAAGAAATTACCGATGTTGACCAATATTTTGGAACACATGATCTTCCAAATCTTTTAAAAGTATTAGAAGCCGATTATAAGCATGAGTTGATAGGAGAAAGATTAACAACTACTCCCAAACATTATGCTTATTTAAAGATTGCTGAAGGATGTGACAGACCCTGTTCTTTTTGTGCCATTCCTTTGATGAGAGGAAAACATAAATCAACTCCGATTGAAGAAATCGTAGAAGAAGCCGAAAAGTTAGCTGCAAAAGGAATTAAAGAGTTAATGCTGATTGCTCAAGATCTTACTTATTACGGTTTAGATATCTACAAGAAAAGAGCGTTAGCTGAACTGCTAAAAGCCTTAGCAAAAGTAGAAGGAATCGAATGGATTCGTTTGCATTATGCTTTCCCAACAGGATTTCCAATGGATGTTTTAGAGGTTATGAAGAACGAACCCAAAGTTTGTAATTACCTAGATATTCCGCTTCAGCATATCAATACCGAGATCTTAAAATCCATGAAGAGGGGAACTACTCATGAGAAAACTACAAACCTAATCCATAAGTTTAGACAGGCGGTTCCAAACATGGCAATCCGTACTACATTAATCGTGGGTTATCCTGGTGAAACCGAAGAGCAGTTCCAGGAATTGAAAGATTGGGTAGAGGAGATGCGTTTTGAACGTTTAGGAGCTTTTGAATACTCACATGAAGAAAATACTGGAGCTTATGTTTTAGAAGATGATGTTCCAGCAGATGTGAAGTTCAGAAGAGTAAACGAGATTATGGAAATTCAATCACAGATTTCTTGGGAAATCAATCAAGAAAAGATTGGAAAGACCTTCCGTTGTTTATTTGATAGAAAAGAAGGAAACTATTTCTATGGAAGAACAGAGTTTGACTCGCCTGATGTTGATAATGATGTTCTTGTCGATGCTAGAGAGCACTATATTAAGATTGGGGAGTTTGTAGATATCAAGATTCATGAAGCCGGAGATTTTGATCTGTACGGAACTCCGGTTAAATAATTAGCTATTGGAAATTAATAATAAAGAACACCTCCCGAATTCATTGGAATAAGGAAGGTGTCAAAGGTGATTGTTGTATTATTCGATTAAATATAATCAGAAATCCGAATTAGTGCGAATTTATGATACTTTTTCTCTTAACTAATTGTTTTTCTAGACCACTGATGGCATTCTTTACTGCCATTTCATAATTCTTTTCATTTGCTGAGGCAAAGATTCTAGGTCCGTTTAAACTTAGTTCGATCTCACAAATTCGACCAAGATCGGTTTTGTCGTTTTCAATTTTAAAGAACACGCTAGCACTGATCAGCCATTCGTACTTCTTGTATAAATTATTTAATTTGGTTTGGGTGTAAACTTCTAAAGCTTCACTCACGGGCATGTGTACGAATTGAATATCTATTTTCATAATTGAATGTTTTAATTATCAACTACTCAAAGCTAATCATCATAAAAAAAATATGATATGATTTATGTCATGTTTCTATCTATAAAAACCCTGTAATTTCAAGTCAAAATTTTCTGTAGTTATGATGACAACTTTAAAAGACAGCGAAAGCAAAGAGCTATTATCTAGAAATTATTTAGGAACCATTTCTTATATCAGTGGAGGTAGCCCGTTTATGGTGCCAATGACCTATTATTTTGATGGCATGGATACGATTATTGGTTATTCATCAGAAGGTCATAAGACAAGTTCTATGAGAAAGAATAATCAGGTTTCTCTGCATGTCTTGGAAATGCGTGATGTAAATAATTGGACCTCAGTGCTTGCACATGGTACTTATGAAGAATTGGATGCTGGAGATGCAAAAGGTTACCTGCGAAAGTTTGCTGGTGGTATCAAAGATCTCATCTTACGAAAAGAAGAAAAGAACCTTCAATTCATTAGTGACTTCTCAAGTAAAACTTACCGAGGAGAGATTCCTATTGTTTTTAAAATAAATATTGATAATTATTCAGGTAAGCTAAGAGTACATTAGATTCCTAATCTTCTTAATTCTTGTGCAGCTCCTGCGTTTAATTCAAAGTCGAAATAGCTGATTTGACTGTCTATTTTTCCAAGAATATCTCGAATCTCTTTATAGTGTGTTCCTAGGTCTTTGTAATAATTCAACACCTCTGGATTAGATGGAGAAAGGTTCTTAAATACTGTCCATCTGAGAATATCTTCTTCTTCCCGATAAGTTTCTAGTTCACGCAAAACCAAACAAAAATTCAGAATAGGACTTTTTGCACTGAAATCTTTAAACTCATCATCAACAATCAAGATCGCATTAAAATCATCAACAGTAAATTCTATCCAAACATTTTCTGTTGCATTAAAATTTGGATGAACTTTTGCTAGTGCAAAACTCATGTTGTGCTTTGAATGGAGATTCTTAAGGTTTATTATTTCTTGGTAGTTAGACATAAGAGAAACACACTTGTTCACCTAAGATAAAAAAAAGCCCCTAAATGGGGCTTTCTCTGTTTTATGATAATACCAGTTTATCTCTTAATCTGACTAGAGTTTCTAAAGAAAATGGCGTTTACAAAGAATAATTTTCCATTATCCCAAAACGAACGGAATAGTACATTATCCACAAAGTAAATAATACTTCCTCCTCCCTTACGTTCTTCACCGATCATCAAAGATTCTGGGATCATTTTTACGGCATTTTGTCCTGCAAATCCAGAAACGTTGGTAGCATCCTTTCCATAGTAAACAACATTTCCACCGCGCTGTAACAAACTATAGGCAGAAGATCCTAACTTTAAAGAGAAATACTCTTTGTCATAACCAAATGCCAGAGGATGAGTGTTGTCTACGTTTGTTTTAAAGATGGCCCCAGTGATGAGATTGTTAGCGCCTTTTCTTTCCTGATCTTCATAAGGAGTCAAGTTGGGTTCTGGCTTTTTATCATCACCGCTTTTCTTGGTCTTTAAAGCAAATCCATCTTTGTTCGCAAAACTTCTTAAAGCTCCACCAATAGCGATGACCGTTCCTCCTGATTGGGCAAATTCTTTTACTTTTTTCATTTGGCTCGACATTGATTGTCCGTAATACCCATTAGGAATGATCAGTACATCGAATTCATCCAAATCAACTCTTCCGAAGTAATCTGTGTCTAGAACCGTTAATGGATAGTGTAACTGAGTTTCAAAGAAATGCCAGATCTCTCCAAAACTTAAAGAAGAAACTCCATCTCCTGAAAGTACAGCAACCTTCTGCTTATTGATTGGTGATACGCTGTAGGATCCGAAATCTTTACCAGAATCTACAAATCCTGTTTTTACAGGCTTTAAAGTTCTTCCATATTTATTTGCAATTTCTGTTACTTTCTGATCAAAATTTGCATCTCGATTATCATGACGCAATAGGATCAAACTTCCTTTCTTGAATGAATTTCCTTCAACAACAAAGTCTTTTTCAGACATGCGAACACGAATACCAGCATCCAATACTTGTGCTAAGAAAGTAGCATCTTCTAAACTGTTCCACTTGGTGATGTATGCATAAGCATTCTTATCTACGTTATTATAAACCATTCCAGACATTGCGTCTTTTCTTGAACTTACTTTAGTTTTAGAAGCCATGGATTTAAATCCATGTGCATAAGGAATAGACCAAGCGGTAATATCATAGGTCAAAGAATCTGCTAGTTTCGCACTTGGCTCAAATAAAACCTTTACCATTTTACCTTTGGGTTGATCAGAATGAATCACTAGATCTTGATCTGAAACATTCATTCTAGATTCTCTTTGCGTTTGGTAATTATAACCTCTTACCTGGCCACTATTTGAATATTCATACTCGATCTCATGCTTGTCTAAAAGATCGATCAATCTTGCCGTTTTATCTTTATTCTCATTCTTTAAGACATAGCTCTTATAAGTAAGTTTGCTGTTATCAAAGAACTTCTTGAATTCTGAATTTAATTTAGATACGTTGTTTGAGGCTATTTCTACTGTGGATAAACCTGTTGTTGTATGATGTGCAACACGATCAATCAATGTTAATTCATATCCGTGATCTGTGTTAATTCCTAAACCAGCTCTTCCATGTCCGGCCTGCTCATATGTCATACCAATCGCTCCCATATAAGTAGGATAGGTGTCTCCGTAGCTTGGGTATAAAAGATCAAAGCTTTCTTTGGTAAAATAGAGCCATCCATTCTTATCGAAATATTTTGCATGGTTCTTTCCAATTTGTACTTGGAAATCTCTTTGCCAATCAGAAATAATTTCATGATAGGGCTCTGCTGCCGGTGCAAAATAGTAAGGGTTGTTATAGTACTGCTCGTGGAAATCAACGTGCACATGAGGCATCCATTTGTTGTATACGCTCAACCTTTGCTGAGATTCTACCTGAGTTGCCCAAGCCCAATCTCTGTTCAAATCGAATAAGTAGTGATTAGGTCTTCCTCCAGGCCATGGCTCATTATGTTCCTTGGCAGATTTATCTGCGTTATATGGGGTTGATTTTACTTGGTTGAACCAGTTTACATATCGATCACGACCATCTGGGTTGATACATGGATCAATGATCACTAAGGTATTTTCTAAATATGCTTTCTTTTCAGTAACCAATTTGTACAAAGTGTTCATAGAGGCTTCTGTACTCGAAGCTTCATTACCATGAACATTATAACTCAGCCAAACAATAGCAATATCATTTGCACCTTGATCTTCCTTTAAACCGGTCTGACCCAAGTTTTTCAAACGTATTTGCTCTAGGTTATCAATATTTTTCTGAGAAGAGATATAAGTGATGTACAAAGGTCTGTGCTCGTTGGTTTCTCCATATTTTTCCAACTCAACATTTCCTAATTGTTCACTTACATAGGTAAAGTATTCTACCACTTTATGATGTCTTGTAAAGCGCTCACCCAGTTTGTATCCCAAAAAATCTTCGGGGGATTGAATGCTTTGCGAAAAAATAGATGAGGTAACAAGGAAGGCCAGTAAGGCCAAATGTCTTATTTTCATGAGATTAGTTTTGATGAAGCTCAAAAATAAGAATTATTGATCGAATCTAGTACGTTAAAAATATGTTAGACCTGTGTAAGTAGAAAATCGCTCTGTTGAAATTTTAGTATTTTTGATAAATTTTTCAAACCATGCCAACTACCGAACCTGAGTGTTGTTTTTGCAGCGTAAATGTCCTTTAATCTATGAAGTTTACGCACATTCCTTTTCAAAAAACAGGTTTCTTTTCTAAAACCATGAGTGATTATCTAGAAAAGAAAGAAAGCATCAGACCTTTCTTTCATCATTTTCCAGATATCGAGGGATTCAAACAACAGATCAATGAGAAGTATTCATTTTCTCCTGTTAATAGATTGGTATTGAGTAAATCATTGAAAAAACAATATGTTGGTTTCGACGCTTCAGAAGCTACTCTTGAGAATATAGAGTCATTATTAGAACGAAACACCTTTACCGTAACTACTGGACACCAGTTGAACCTTTTTACAGGACCTCTTTATTTCTTGTACAAGATCATTTCAACCATCAATTTATGTGAAGAGCTGTCCGAAAGCTTTCCTAATGAAAGATTCGTTCCTGTTTATTGGATGGCTACAGAAGACCATGACTTTGATGAGATCAATTATTTCAATTTTAAAGGAACCAAAGTAGTTTGGAATCGGAATGATGGTGGACCCGTTGGAAGATTTGCAACCGATGGTTTAGAAGATGTATTCGAAGAGTTTTCAAAACATTTAGGAACCTCTAGGAATGCAGAATACTTAAAAGAACTATTCAGTCATGCATATTTAGAACATTCTAATTTATCAGCTGCAACAAGGTATGTGGCGAATGAGCTTTTTAAGGAATATGGATTGGTAATTCTTGATGCTGATGATAAGGATCTAAAGCGTTTATATTCTCCTATTGTTCGAGAAGAATTGATCAATAGCACCTCTTACAACAATGTTTCTGAAACGATCGAGAAGTTTGGTAAGGATTATAAGGTTCAAGTAAATCCGAGAGAGATCAATCAGTTCTATATGTTAGATGATCTTAGAGAGCGGATTATTGAAAATGAAGGATCTTTTGTGGTGAACGATACGGATATTTCATTTACTAAGGACGAACTCTTATTAGAACTCGAGAATAATCCTGAAAGATTTAGTCCTAATGTGATCATGAGACCTCTCTATCAGGAGGTGATATTGCCGAATTTATGTTATATCGGTGGAGGAGGAGAAATGGCCTATTGGCTGGAGCTAAAGAGCTATTTTGAGGCAGTTGAAGTTCCTTTTCCTATTTTGTTATTGAGAAATTCTGTTCAGGTGATTTCAACCAAGCAAGCTAAGAAATTAAGTAATCTCAACATTTCTTATGAAGAGCTCTTCCTTAAACAGCATGAACTGTTGAAAAAGAAGGTAACGGAGAACTCAGAAATCCGATTTAGTTTTGAGGATGCAACTGTATTATTAGAACAACAATTTGCAGCCTTAAGACGAGTAGCCGAGGAAACGGATGTTTCTTTTATTGGAGCAGTCAATGCTCAGCATAGAAAACAAATGAAAGGGTTGGAGAATCTTCAAAGCCGACTCCTACGAGCAGAGAAAAGAAAACATGCTGATCTGGTTGAGAGAATTACTGACTTGCAGAATGAATTGCTACCGAATCATTCTCTGGAAGAACGTCAAAGAAACTTTTCAGAGTTTTATTTAGAATATGGTAAGAGTTTTATCACAGCACTTAAGGATTCTCTGCAGCCTTTACAATTAGAATTTACAATCTTAGAATTGTAATGGCGAATAAGAAAGGACTTCACCCAAGAAACAAGCATAATAAAGGATATGAATTCGATCAACTTATAGAATCATCACCTTCTTTGAAAAATTTTGTTGGGCTGAATAAGTTTGGAAATGTGTCTATCAATTTTTCAGATCCGAAAGCAGTTAAAGAACTTAACAAAGCCTTATTGAAGCATCATCACGGAATCAAATATTGGAATTTCCCAGATGAGAATTTATGTCCGCCTATTCCCGGAAGAGCCGATTATATTCATCATTTGAGAGATTTGATTCAAAAAGATAATACCAAGGTTCTAGATATTGGTACGGGAGCTACTTGTATTTATCCTTTGCTTGGAGTTTCTGAGTACAAATGGGATTTTGTTGGGACAGATATCAGTAGAAATACATTGTTGTCGGCTCAGAATATCATCGATAAGAATGGATTGAACCAAAAGATTGAACTCCGATTTCAAAAGGACGAGAACCACATCTTAAAGAATATTATCAAAGAATCAGACCGATTTGATATTAGTATGTGCAATCCTCCATTTTTTGGTTCAGCAAAAGAAGCTAAAGGAGCCAATGCTAGAAAGTCTCGCAATCTTGGTAACAATGCAATCCGAAATTTTTCTGGTAATAATAATGAACTCTGGTACAAAGGTGGTGAAAAAGCTTTTTTACATACCTATTTGTATGAAAGCTCTCTATTTCCAAAATCAAGTGAGTGGTTTACTTCTTTAGTTTCCAAAAAGGAAAATGTTCCCACCTTAGAAACGTCATCAAAGAAATTAGGTGCTTCTGATTTCAAAGTTATTCCTATGCAGCAGGGAAATAAGGTGACTAGAATTGTAGCTTGGAGGTTTTAATTTAGCTGTTAGCTTTCGTCAGTGATCAGTTATCAATTAACAATGATTAATTCGATGGCTGAGGTTCTCGAAGTCACTGTGATAATTCTTAATCGAATAAACTCCAAATGTTGACTTCGAGAGCCTCAGTCAACTAAACACAATATCCTCAATCTTGTATTTTCTGCAAACTGTAGATAAGATTAAATAAATGACCATATGAAAGGCAACTAAACATCCAAAGGCGAGGAGAGGAACACCAAGGATTTGATAATCCCAATAATACGTCCAAACTCCCAAATTAATAGTAATCATTTCTCCAACTGCGGGCACGATAAGAGATAACCAAAAAGCAATAATGAGTTTATTACTGACTGTTTTATTCGTTATATGCTGAATGAGTCCAGATTCAATTCTATACAAAAAATAGAAGGCCAACATCCATGCAAATGGTAACCATAACGGAAGGTCTCTTGAGACTTCATGATACTCCCAATATCCATTAGATACTCCCCAATGCTCCGCTAAGATTCCGCCTGCACCAGAGATTAACATTCCAATCAGTAAGATCCAATTCTTGTTAGATACCTTAATGATATTCACATAAATTACATGGATTATCTTTAAGAATAACAGAACACCTACCCAAAGATCATATTCTTTAAAAAGACCGATCACAGTCCCAGCAATACCAAGCTTGATCATTGCTTTTATAATTTCTTTGAAGAACTCTTTTTGATTAGAGATTTGAATCATTGAAATGAATTGAGTGACAAAAGTCGGGATTTTCAATAGGAATGAAAAGAAGAGATATAAAAAAAACCAGACGGGGACGTTCTGGTTTTGATTACTAATAACTTTCTTTTTCATCAACAATCTTCCCCAAACATCTGATGATAAATAAATAGACCATCTCGGGTTGGAAGTTTTTGTTAATGAAACGTTAACATCAATTATAATGCCAAAAAATTGATCTAATCGATTGTAGGTAAATTTTGAAATATATAGGCCATTAATCTTGGTAAAATGGTTTTTATATCTTTTGTGTTTGTGTACTTGCTATAAATGATCTTTCCACTAGGGTCTAATAGTACAATTGCAGGAGATCCTACTTTTAAACCTTTTTCATCAGCCCAGTCAAAAAATGTTTTACGATACTTCTTCTTTTTTCCGGTATCAAGAACCGTTCCAGCTATGAGATTGGTCTCAACAAATGCTTTTTGCTCTTCATTAAAGTTCAGTTCATTGAGATCGTACCTTGCGGGATAGGTATTGATTACTAATAAATATTGTCCTCTAGATTTAGCAAACATTTCTAGAGAGTCTGGTGGTACATTTATGAAGAATCCATTCTGTCCTTTCTTCGAGTAATGTCGTCTGTGAAAATCTAAACCTTTATTGAGCCAATTTTTTAATTTAAGTTCTTTGATCCTTTCCTTTTCTTTTTTGATCCTTGCTTGTCTTTTTTCGAACTCATCTTGCTTTTTCTTTCTTTCATTCAATAGTTCAGATTTTGAATTGTAACCTAGGCATTTCAAGGTCTTTTTATTATTTATCCAGTCATCTTCATCTACCTTTAAAAGGTAAAAAGGTGTTGGCTCTCCAGATGGAATGTAAGATGTTCTTACTGATGACATGCTTATTGATTTATATACTTCCGTATGCCCCCGACTAAAAAGTTCATAATCTCCTGT
>CAZDKB010000018.1:16934-32021 GCA_964505885.1 uncultured Flavobacterium sp. | reverse complement strand
CCAACAGAGGTATTCCAATCGCCGGTCGGAAGATTATCTGCCCATACTTTTCCGTAGTCATATCCTCCATAAAGACCCACGGTAACGGGAACTAATCCAGTTTTAAATTTCTTTAAGTTAATCCTAAGGTCTGTACTTTGATAGAACGAGCTCTTACCTAAGAATCGGTCAAATCGGTATCCTCTTAATCCGTTTCTAGCACCTAATCGAGCTGCTTGATAAAATTCGAAATCATCTCCAAAATTCATTTGCCCGCCTAATTTGGTAGCAATCACGATTCTGCCGTTATTGGTTAATGGATAGTCAAATGAGATACTCGGTTTTAGATATCCAAATCCTGTTGATTCATCAATATTAGATTTATAACCTGTTGAAATATCGATCTCCATTCCAAGAGTTGGAAAAGCTTCGTTGTCCACATTTTTGAAATGATATCTCAATTCTCCACCAATGAAGTTTTGATTATTAAAAACTCGATTATTAGCACCAAATGCAGATTCAATAAATCGATTCTCAGTTCTGTCTACTTCAATGGCTTCATAAGTAGCAGAAAGAGAAACTAAAGAACCTAATTCTCCTTTCCATTTAAGGGCAGTTCCAAATTTTAATTGACGTAGTTTCACACGATTGAAATCTCTATCAATATTATCATTATTAGGCTCAGGGTTTGCAGATTGATTTCCAAAACCAAAGAAGTTCGTTGCAAAATTAGGACTGGTAAATGAAGCTGTTAATCCAAGGTTGGCCTTTCCTACCGCATTCGCAAATTCACCATCATAATTCACTTGAAAACCACTAGTAGCCATAAAGTAACCTGCGGTAATGGTTTGTTTATAGGTAAACGGATTTCTTTCAAATCCGTTTGCAATGTACGTATGAGATCCGCCAATACTCAATCCATCATCTGGATTCCCACCGATACTTGGAAGGAACTGTCTCGAATTGTTTTTAAGCTTTTTATAGTCGTAAATATTCGTTTCGTAATCGTCTCTCAAGCGCTTTTTACCTTTATTGGTTTTGAATTCACTCTTCTTTGATTTATAATCATAAACGATCACTTTAGAACCGTTTTGAATATCATAAACGTCCTTATTCTGTCCGCCTATGATTCGAACTTTGATAAAGTTATTACCTTCTCCGCTCACTACAAATTGGTCATCTTCATCCAAACCATATATCCAGATCTCTTTGGTGTACTTTCTATCATAGGTCTTTTCATGGAAGACATCTGCTTTCTTTCCTTTTTTGATTCTATAGCCTGTTACCTTGGTTTTTCCATCGGACATTCTTTCAATATCAAACCAATCATCTTTGTCTGTTCCTTTGACAACTTGGAATTTGTTGATATGAGAAAAATATCGATCAGAAATATTTTGAAGGTTAGACCTTCGTCCTTTTAATTTTCTTTTAATGTCATCAATCGTTGCATCCTTAACTTCTTTAGGAAAGAAAGCAAAGGCCTCGTCGATTACATTATCCGTCAAGTTTTTTACAATATGATCTACTTCCTTGTCCCATTCGGTTTTTCCAGATTGAGTAATCAATGCCATATCTAGAGGATAAGGTTCAAGATTGAAACTAGGAACATCCTTAAGATCTGTATCATAGGATTGCATCAGAGACAAATTAGTGATCACCTTGGTGGCAAATCCTAGTATAAATCCATCTGCCATTATTGAAAAAGCTTGATCTCTATCTCTCGGAACTGGTCTGTAAACGGTCTGTTTGTTTTCTTTGAATTTGGCCCATCTCCATTGGTCTTCATGACGATCCCAATCACCGATCAACATATCAAACAATCTCGCCCGGATATAGGCTTTTTCATCTACGATAATATCTTCGTCTTTATTAATTTCCTTGAGCATATCATCAGTGCTTATAAGGGTATTTGAATAGCCAAAACTAGCTTGATCTCCATGTCCATCTGCAGCTCTTTCTTCAATCATATATAATTCGTTTCCAAAATCTGAATTGAACTGTTTTAAAGCATTTTGTTTTGGTACATAATAGAGAACAGGATTGGTATGGTAAACCCCAACAGCATCAGAAAGGGTTCCTATAGTGAAAGGAGCATAAGGATGTGCTCCTGTAAATACATCTTGTAAAAGACTTTCAGTATAAGTGTCGTTAAACTGACCTTCAATATATTGATCTTTAAATGCAACTGCCTGCAAGTATTGAAGTGCATTTTTTCTTAAGGCACGCATCACAAATTCTCTTCCGTCATTGACTCTCAGTCTTAAAGATTTAGATTGATGACCTCCTCCTTTTCGAACAGGTGTAAGTCCGCCAAAAAGGGTATCTAGATTCACTGTTGGCGCAGAAACTTCTGTTCCAAAATATTTCCGATAACGTTCTCCCCAGAAGAATCTATATCCACCGCCTTTAGTGACTTCTTCCTTTGTGTAAACAGAAGCTGTTTTTGTGTTGGGGAACTTATTTGGGAAGGTGGTAAGTTGCAGTTTTTTATTGGCTGATAACACTTCTGTTTCAAAAGAAGGTTTTCTCTTCCCTTCGGCAAAGAATTGCACATGAGAAGAACCGTCTTTGTACACAACGAGTTTTGCCCATCCTTGTTTTCCTTCTGCATATTGCCCTGTTTTTGTTAGGCGTGTAGCACTAGTTTTAGACCCTGCACCGCTTACAATCTGTGGAATATTGTCTTCAACAATGTACTGCAAACTATGTTCATGTCCTGAAACGAATATGGTCTTTTCATTCAGTTGAGCTAAGGTTACGAGGTTCTTTTTTAACTCATTGTATTTTTTATTTTGAAGATCTGCATTAGAGACACCTGTGGTTTTACGGAGCAGATTCTTAAGGGTTCCTAAACCTGGAATTGGAGACATATGACTTCCAAAAGAATATTTGCCTCCGTGAGGACCCATAGTAAACATAGGATGGTGCAATGCTACGATAGTTGTTTTCCCTTGAGCCTTTTTTATCAAGCTTTCAAATTCATCTAAGAACTTTGTTCTCGTTCTGATCTCACAGTCGTCATTAATTTTTGGATGCTTATCCCAATTTGTTACGTACCAATGTGTATCAACGATAATCAGGTGAATATCATCGGATATTTTAACTCGTTTAATCGGGCAGCCATTTTCTGGTAGGAAGCTATTCTTACCCAAGGCTTTTTCTACTCTTTTTTCTTGTTTTTTAAGAGCATCCAAACCGCTATACCAATCGTGATTTCCTGGAATAAAAATGGTTCTTCCGTCAAATGTTTTTCCAAGGTCGATCTGAATATCTAAGTTCTTCTTTGCTTCATCGCTTCCATCAAGTCCCTTCTCATAAATATTGTCTCCTAGAAAAATCAACGTCCCATTATCTGGTGCATCTGCAACTTCTGCTTTAAGCGAGCTAAGAGCAGGGATATTATCAATTACTCCGGCTTGACCCGCATCACCAATCAAATAAAAGGTATGAGCGATGTCTTTCTCGGTTTTTGAGGACGTAGATGAAGCTATATTAAATTGTTTCTCATAGGTAGCGCAAGCCACGAATAAGGAGGCGATGGAAATCAGAATTACTCTTTTGATTAGTTTCATAATAGTTGTGTTTAATTTCTGAAGCTAATTTATAATCTTACAAAATGTGATACTTAACGCAATCTGCCAACTATTTAGCCTAATGCGCCAATGTGGGGAATTCTAATGTACAAAATTGAGTTTGATAATTTATGTATTCCAGTTATTTTTCCCAAAGGCTATCTACAAAATAGTGTTTGCAGTCGAAAAAGTTTTGTTTGATATTAAAGCCGTTATCTGTAGAGAGCTCTTCAATTTCTTCGAGTGAATACTTTTTGGAGAGCTCAGTCCAGATCAATTCATCATATTTGAAATCAAAAGTTTTATTAATGCTTTTAATATGGACTTTTTGATTTCGAAGACTCACAATATAGCTCTTCACATTTCCAGTGTCAGGATTATAGTAAGAGTAAAAATCGAAATCGTCTAATTGAAAGTCACCGCCCAATTCTCTGTTGATCCTAAGCAATAGATTTAGATTGAATCTTTTTGTGATTCCTGATGGATCCATATAGGCCTGTTGAACAATCAAAGGATTTTTTTTAAGGTCAACTCCAATCAAAAGTTTATCTCCTTTTTTCATGTTTTTTCGAAAAAGTCCAAGGAGTTTATCAGCACGTTCTTTGTGATAATTACCGATATTACTTCCTAAAAACAACAACAAACTAGGAGTGTCGGACTCCTTTAATTCATGTAACATTTCAAAATAATCACCTCTTTTTGCTTGAATGGATAAGTTGGGTAATCTTTCTAAAAGTTTCTTAGATAGAAGGTCGATCGCCTTTTGTGAAATATCAATCGGAACATAGTTGAATTCAATATTCTGATTTACGAGATATTCTAATAGTTTGAATGTTTTAAATCCGTCTCCAGCTCCTAATTCAATAATATTAAAGGCTTCACCAAAATTAACGGCATCAAAGATTTGTTTTGCTTGTAAAGACAAGATCTCGAATTCTGAATCGGTAAGATAGTATTCTGGCATATGCATGATCTCTTGGAAGATCTGACTGCCATTGATATCGTAAAAGTATTTAGAGGGAAGATGTTTGTTTTTAGCACTTAGGCCTTCCAATACATCTTTTGCAAAGGGAGTGTTCATTTTTTAACTAATCGTATTCCCGAATACATCCATCTCATATCTGGATGGAAAAAGTTTCGGTAGGTTTTTCTACTATGATTTTTTGATGTGGCTTGAGACGACCCTCTCAATACCATTTGATTGACCATAAACTTACCATTGTATTCGCCCAAGGCACCCTCAACAGTTTCAAAGTTTGGATAAGGTAAATAGGCAGAATTTGTCCATTCCCAGAGATTTCCCCAGTCCAACTGATCGGAAGCGACTTCCCACTCAAACTCCGTGGCCAATCGCATGCCTTTCCATGTGGCAAATGCAGACGCTTCATAAAAACTAATATGTTTTACAAGCTCATTTGGGTTAATCTTTTCGAAGTTTTCTAAGGTGTAATGATACCATTCACCATCTACTTTATACCAGTATAAAGGAGCTTCAATTCGATTCTCTTGAATGAAATCCCATCCTTCAGCATGCCAAAGATTGAAGTTTTCGTAGGCTCCAGATTCAACAAATTCTAGATACTCACCATTGGTAATTAATCGATCTGCTATTTCGAATGGATTCAGGTAAACCTTATGTCTTCCAAGTTCGTTGTCGAAACAAAAACTTTCCCCGTCATACCCTATCTCATAAACACCTTCTTCAAATTTTATGAAATTCAAATCAGTTTTATTTTCTGAGAAATCGAAGTCGGTACTTATGCTTGGAAAGGTGGCCTGATTACCAAGAATGTATTTGATGTCGTAATGCATCAATTCTTGATGCTGTTGCTCATGTTGTAATCCGATTTCAATGATGTCTATAACATCATCTGGAATGTCTGAAGATAAAAAGTCTGACATCTTTTCTGTGACAAAAGCCCGATATTCATACACCTCCTCAACCGAAGGTCTGGTCATCAATCCACGATTAGGCCGCAGCACTCTTTTCCCAACATTGTTATAATAACTGTTAAATAGAAATGCAAAGTCATCATCATAAACTTTGTAATCTTTGGCATATTCACTCAGCACAAATTGCTCGAAGAACCAAGTAGAATGTGCTAAATGCCATTTTGGTGGAGAAACGAATATCTGAGGTTGAACCGAATAATCTTCATTATTCAGTTGACTGCAGATGTCTTCAGTATGTTGGCGAATCGAAATAAATCGATCCAGTAATTGTTGATTGTTCAAGGTTGATTGTATTAATCTACAATGCTTGTATCGAAGATCACTCCTTTTTCTAAAGTTCGATGCACAGGGCAGCGAGATGCAATTTCTTTCAAACGTTGTATCTGATCAGCTTCTAAGTTACCAACAAATTTTAACTTTTTACTCATGTGATCGATATATCCTGGTTTTTCAGTTTCAATTCCAAGATCATCACTATGTTTTTTTGAGTTTGTGATGTACACAAATACCTCTCTTAGATCCCACTTCTTCCTTTGTGCATACATTTTTAAGGTCATCACGGTGCAAGCCGCCAAGGACGCATTTAAAAGATCATATGGCGAAGGACCAAAATCATCACCACCCACAGATTCAGGTTCGTCGGCAATCAATGCATGTTTTTTAGTTTGAATTGAAGTAGTGAAATTATCCTCAACCAAATTGAGATGGGCGATCAATTTCTCATTCTCAACATCTAAAAGAAGATTATCTTTTTGCGGAAAATATCGTTTTACCCAAGTTCCAATTACATCACCCACATATTTACTGTCTTTACTTTTAGTGAGTAAATGATCTGCATCATCTAAGCTAACAAAGCTCTTTGGATGAAGTGCAGCATCATATATTTCTTTTGCGTTACTGATCTCTACATAGTCATCAAAAGGGGCGTGCATAATCAATAAAGGTTTACGCAATTTCTTCACAATCTTTGGTAAATCTACCTTATCCAACTCCTGCATAAAACCCTTGTTGATTTCAAAAGGTCTTCCTCCAATATTCACTTTTACATTTCCTTTTTCTGGAATTTCATCTTCAGAATGAGAGAATAAATGTTTTACATGATTCACATGAGCTGGAGCACCAATGGTTGCAACCGCTTCTATTTCATCAATTTTTGAGGCTGCTACCAAAACAGCTGCACCTCCCAGTGAATGACCTACCAAAAGACTAGGAGCTTCATAATGCTCTGTCATAAAACTATGAACATCAATGAGGTCTTGAATATTCGCTGTAAAATGACTGTCTACAAATTCACCACCACTTCTCCCTAGTCCAGTAAAATCGAAACGAACAACCCCAAATCCGTCTTGAGCTAATGACCTACTCACATTCTTTACGGCAGTTAAACTTGAACTACAAGTAAAGCAATGGGCAAAAATGGCATAGTAATTTGGTTTCTGATTAGCAGGTAGTTCAAGGTAGGCGTTGAGGTCATGACCCTGTCTACTTGGAATGGATAGTTTGATGGTTTTCATGGTTTATTTTTTCTGTGTTCACAAGGCTTTTAAACTTCTTTAAAAGCATTGATAATTTTGGATTGATGTAGGTTTCACAAAAAGGTTTTTCAGGATTCTTATAATAGTAATTCTGAAAAAGTTCATCCGATTCTTTAAAGTTACAAAAAGGCAGAACCTTTGTAATGATCTTATCTTTAAAATCAGGTTGAATTTGTATTAGAAAGTCGTTGAGCTGCTTCTTTAGAGAATTCTCGAAATAATAAATCGCCGATCGATACTTTGTTCTCATAGAATGTTCACTTGTACTTTTGTGAGTATATAAGTGAATTTCTGTAAGTGCTTCTGGCGATATGATTTCCGGATTAAAATGGACGATTACGGCTTCCGAAAAAGAGTTGTTTTCTCCTGTGGATGAGATAAATCCCTGTTGAACTTTCTCTATTCCTTGAAGTGATTGAAAAACAGCTTCGGTACACCAATGGCATCCTCCTCCAAATCCTATTTTTTGGATCTTATTCTTCAACTTTGATTCCTCTCCAGAAGGCAACATAACCTTCTATATGTTTCGCATGTTCTTTGGTTTGAGGATAATACCAAGCGGAGTTGGGGTTTGGTTTACCATCAACTTCAACGGTATAATAAGAAGCCTCACCTTTCCATGGACAAGTAGAGTGGAGGTCTGTGGATTTAAAATACTCTTTTTTGATGCTGTCTGCAGGAAAGTAGTGATTGTTTTCTACCACAATAGTGTCATTACTTTCTGCGATTACTTTGTCGTTCCAGATTGCTTTCATACTGATTTTTTATTTGTAATTCCGACCCAGCCTGGGGCAGGCAGGCGAAGTGGAGGAATCTCAAAGGTTTTGCCTCTTTCATCATAAGATTTCTCGACTCTGCTCGAAATCACAGGTGATTATATTATGAACTACAAGATAACATTGAACATCCCACTTTGTGTCTAGCCCATTCTGGTCTTTTTGCAAACCATTGTTCTGACTTTGGTTGCTCATCATAAGGGTTTTTCAATAACTGATAAAACTCTTCAATAAGTGAATAATCTCCGTTATCTGCTTTGTCGATCGCTAATTGTGCCATGTAATTTCGTAGCACATATTTAGGGTTGACCTTGTTCATGTGTTCTTTACGTTGGTCGTTAGAAAGAGTCTCAACTTTGAAACGCTCGGCATAATCCGTAAACCATTGATTCCATTGGTCTAGCACGTTCCCTTTGATCTCTTCTGGTTTATAAAATGACTCATGGATGAGATCAATTCCGGCAGAAGGGTTTTTAAGATCAAAATCGGCAAGTTTTCTAAAGAAAATCGTCATGTCTGTTTCTGAATCATGCAGTGCATCTTCTAGTGCCATGATCAATTTAATGTCAGTTTCTTCCTCTTTTTCTAACCCAAGTTTCGATCGCATCATGGCTTGAGATTTAATCTCAAAGTTCGACTTGTAACTCTCTAGAATCTCTTCTAAAGGCTCTGCTTCATCGATAAGAGGATATAATGCGTTTGCTAATTGATATAGATTCCACAATCCGATGTTGGGTTGATTACCGTATCTATATCTTTTATTCTGACGATCGGTAGTGTTGGGTGTCCACCCAAAGTCAAAACCTTCCAGCCAACCATAAGGCCCGTAATCAATGGTAAGACCAAGAATCGACATATTATCTGTATTCATCACTCCATGAACAAAGCCAACTCTTTGCCAATTGATGATCATATCCAAAGTTCTGTGAGTCACCTCTTGGAAGAATTTGAGATAGGTTTCTTTGTTAGGTTCACCTAATTCAGGGAAGTGATTTTTGAGGGTATAATCAACTAGAACTTTTAAATTCTTGACATCATTTCGTGCCGAAAAGATCTCATAACTCCCAAATCGTAAGAAGGATTTAGCAATTCTGGATGCAATAGCTCCTTTTTCATACTCTGGATTTCCATCATACATCACATCGCGCATTACCTGATCTCCTGTTAAGGCAAGAGATAATACACGTGTAGTTGGGATTCCCAAATGATACATGGCTTCACTACACAAATATTCACGAATGGAAGATCTCAAAACTGCTAAACCATCTCCCTTTCGTGAATAGGGAGTGGGTCCAGCTCCTTTTAGCTGAATACTCCAATCCTTGATCTCTCCTAAATTAATTGCACGACCATCACCCAGTTGTCCGGCCCAATGACCAAACTGATGCCCAGAATAAGCCATGGCATATGGTTTTGACCCTTCGATGATCTTATTTCCGGTAACAAAATCTAGAAAGTCTTGGGATTGAACATCTTCATTAGATAATCCGAGTTCTTCTTTCATTTCATCAGAAATATGAATAATACTAGGATCGGAAGTTTGTATCGGCTCAACAAAAGAATAGGCAGACTCAAGCACCTGACGTCTCGAGTTTTCTCGATTCGGGTCGCCAGGTAATTGGTCTGTAAAGTGATTTGTGATTTTTATCTTCATTTCAACTTATCTGCATGAAGTTTTCTGAGCTTCATGATCTTTGGTGTAATTACGAAACTGCAATAACCTTGCTCGGTATTGTTTCTGTAATAATCTTGATGATAGTCTTCTGCTTCATAGAAAATGTCTAGCGGACTTATCTCTGTTACGATCTTATCCTCAAAATAAGATCCTAATTGCTTTACAACCTCTTCTGCGATTTTTTGTTGCTCATCATTATGATAATAGATCACAGATCTATATTGTGTTCCCACATCAGCTCCTTGTCTGTTGAGTTGTGTAGGATCATGAGTTGTCATGAAAATGACCAGAATATCTTCATATGAAATGACATTAGCATCAAAGGTTACTTGAATAACTTCTGCATGTCCTGTGAGGCCCGAACAAACTTCTCGATATGTTGGTTTTCCAGGTGCATTTCCACCGGAGTAACCAGAAACTACTTTTTCTACTCCTTTAATTTCAAGGAATACAGCTTCGGTACACCAAAAGCATCCTCCACCAATCGTAGCTATTTGTAAATTTTTATTTTCCAATTTTAGATTTCTTAATAATTAAAAACCAATGATCATGTTTCTTGACCCTTTTACCTTTCTACTTTCTACTTTCTACTTTCATCTTTCTAACCATCCAGCTTCATCGACTCAGAATTGATGCAATATCTCAATCCACTAGGCTCTGGTCCATCAGGAAAAACATGTCCCAGATGTCCGTCACAAGTATTACACATGACTTCAACTCGCACCATTCCATAAGTAGTGTCTTTTTCATATTTGATGGCATTTTCTTTTTTAGGTTGTGTGAAACTTGGCCATCCAGAACTCGAATCGAATTTAATCGTCGAGTCGAACAAAGGGGTACTACAGCAGATACAACTATAAGTTCCTTCATCATAAATGGAACAAAGCTCGCCAGAAAAAGGTCTTTCTGTTCCTTTTAATCTTGTAATCCTGAATTGTTCAGGAGTTAAAATGTTTCTCCATTCATCCTCTGTTTTTTCCACTCTTCTATTTGGAGTTGGATTGCCATTCACTGCAAAATGAATGACGTCTTTCCACGTTAACATATCTTTCATTTTTAAAGTATAAAAATACTGATTTTGTGTGGCAATATTACCAAGTTGTCAGTCGTTTTGACTGGGTGAATCTTACAGATTCTGAAAGACTCTGAATTTATTCCTACATTCGTAACAAATAACTTTGTCATGGAAACCTTATTGATAGAAGCTGAGAAATATGTCTCCAAATTGTTGAACGATAAATTGGACACTCATTTTATGTATCATAATTTGAGTCATACCCAAAGAGTAGTTTCAGCCACCAAAGAGATCATTGAAGGAGAGAAGATAGAAGGCGATGATGCCAATGCTCTTTTATTCGCCGCTTGGTTTCACGATACAGGCTATACGGTTTCTAAGGAGAATCATGAAGAGCACAGCACCAAAGTTGCGAGAGCCTTTTTAGAAGAGAAAAAGGTAGAAGATGCATTTATTGATCAAGTATCTCATTTGATCATGGCGACTAAAATGGATGTGAAACCTCTGAATCATTTAGAATTTGTTATCAGAGATGCAGATAGTTCTCACTTTAAAGACAAGGATTATTCTGCAGTAAGTGAACTCTTAAGACAAGAGTGGGAGTTGAGCTGGGATAAGACCTATTCAGATATCAAATGGACGGAAGAGAATATATCTTTCTTTACGAAACATCATAGGTATTATACGAATTATGCTCTGGAAAATTGGCAGGCAGGAAAAGACAAGAACTTAGCTTCTTTATTTAAGAATTTGAATAAGCAGAAAAAGGATAAGAAGAAAACAGAGAAAAAGGCGGAGGAACTAGAATTAAAAAGAGACAAGGCAAGATTACCAGAAAGAGGTATTGAAACAATGTTTCGTGTGACTCTTAGAAATCATATCACATTAAGTGATATTGCAGATACCAAGGCGAATATTTTACTGTCTGTAAATGCAATTATTATATCTGTTGCTTTGTCTAATTTGCTTCCGAAATTAGATAACCCTTCCAATGGACATTTGATCATTCCTACTTTAATCTTTCTCTTATTTACCGTTGCCTCTATGGTCTTATCAGTTTTAGCCACAAGACCTAATGTAACTCGTGGGAAGTTCACTAAAGATGACGTTGAACAAAAGAAAGTGAACCTTTTGTTCTTTGGGAACTTTCATAAAATGAGCTTGAGCGAATTTGAATGGGCGATGGGTGAGATGATGAAAGACAAGGAATATTTGTATGGTTCAATGACGAAGGATCTGTACTTTTTAGGATTGGTATTAAATCGAAAGTACGGATTGCTAAGAACGACCTATACAGTATTCATTATCGGTATAGTAATATCAGTTTTGGCTTTTGCAATTTCATTCTATTTTCAAGGAGGTCGCGAAATAAAAGAAGCCGTAGAAACTACGGCTCAATTATTTGTTTAAAATATTCATTATTAAGATTTAATCTCTTCGATAAGATCTTGAAAAGTAAGGGTGTCATCATTTTCATTGAAGTCTTTTTTATAGACAACTTCAACTCTCAATGCTTTTAATCCAGAGATACCTTGAAGATTTTCTAGTCTCAGTTTTTCAACTTTGCCTAGATAATTCTTAGACTGCAAGTATTTGATGTATTTCAAGTATTCATCAGCATCTTTATCTTGAGAATATACGATAGAGATTTTACCAGGTACTGTTAACCTCTCATCCGTGTCTTTTATGTGAGCTTTGTCTATTCTCTTTTTGATAATCTCGTATCTGATATTGTATGCACCATCTACATCAAACTGCTTTTCATCCATTCTAAACTTGATGGCCATAGGGTTGCTATGAACTAGTATCAATGAGGCAACTTGAAGGTCATGAGGCATACAAGATCTCATAGAATTGGCCACATTCTCCATTTCTACCATCATTTGCAATTGCCACAATCTCAAATTGTATAAATAGATAGGATCAAACTTTTTGTTCTTCACCAAAGACTGTCCGATATACATATCGTGCTCTACACCATCAGTTTTATATCGCTCAAAATAATGAGGGAACATTCCTTGTGCATCCTGTTGTTTCTTATCAATGAACATTGCCATTTTATCATTCAACATAGAGACAGAATCTTCATAGTCTTTTCTCTTTTCGTAGATGACGTGCAACTTAGGGTCTAGTCGATCCATGTATACATCAACTTCTTTGGAAAGCTTAGTGTCTATATCTCGAATATGTTTAAAAACTGGATAAATATCTTGCTTTAAGAAATCTAGAATACCAATTTCATCACCAGCGTTTAATCCTTCTTTAAGGTGAGAAAGGTATTCCTCAACTCTAAACATTAATTCTTTGTAGATAGGAAGGTTCTCACCATGACAGGCTTTTTCAAGAACAGAAATAGCCAGATCTAACTGATTGATCAAATCTTCACGTATGGCCGCATTTCTTGCCGTTGACGATCCTTTGATATCAGCTTGACCAAATAATGGATATACTTCATTAAATATAATCTGATCTGGTTTGGCATCTTCTATACCCGCTTGAAGTTCATTCTGATATTTTTCGGCAGCATCTGTAAATCTCCATTTCACAGAATCGTGAATAGAGGTATAATGCTCTTGAATAGTTGCTTCCAAGATGTTTTTATGTTCTTCTGAGAAACGTTCAACAGCCGCTTCAAAAGCAGGTAAAATATCTTTTAGTTTATTCTGATTGATGGAATTCAACTCATACGGACGAGGAGAAGCAATCTCTAAAACTGCTAAGTTTTCATTATCAGAACTCTTAATCGGAATCAAGATGATACTTCCAATCCCTTTTTTCTTTAGGTTTTGATAAAATTCATTCTGTCTTGTGTGCTCTCCATATTTTTCAACATTGGAGATGGCAACATATTCTTTCTTCTTAAAAACTCGATCAGTGATATGTCCACAGAAATAAGAAGTACAAGCAAATTGATGACCTTGTTCAAAGACCAAACTCTCAGACTTTTTAATCTGCATGTTATTGTCTTTGTCTTCAAAACTAAAAAGAGAGAATCCTAACATCAGATCATTGATATTATAGAACTCTCTTATGTTGTGTTGAAGTTTCTCTGTCAGATCATCATCGGCTCTTAAAAGATTTGTTCGAATAGATGCGATAGTTTCATCTGCGGTCACATCGAAAAGGTTCATGATTCCAAAACCTTTCATGATATAACTATTTGGAGGAAACTTCTCTTTCCAAATATCAATATTGTCGAAATTATCCAACAACTCGTGATAATCTTCTAAGGTGATTTCTGGAGCTGCATCCGTTTTCGTGACTTCAGAAAAATCTCCATTGAATGCTGCTCTATAATGTTTTGTAATTCCTAAGTTTTGATCAGGGATATTAAAGAAGAACGGACGCTTTAAATCCGCTTTGTATCCATAATAAAAGTTTAAAATGAAAGTACAACTCATGATGTACATCATATCATCTTCAAAATCGCGAACCGTCAATTCAAAATCATCACCCGCATTTTGCATGATATTCTCAAAACGCTCTGTGAATTTGAACGAAGTAAAAGAAAACGGAATACTAGCCGCTTTGATCTCATTTTTAGTCAGTTCTGCTGGGAATAAAGGTTCCAGCATGATTTCTACTTGATCCTGATATTTCTCTAAAAGTGAAAAATCAGAAAAGCCTTCGATCAGTTCTGGATACTTGCTCAATTCAGCAACCATATCCACTACCGACTTATGATAGATGTGATCTTTGAATTCTTCGCTCGCATATTTTTTGAACGATTCAAAGACCTGTTTGAATGATATATAAAGTTGCAGAGGTAGTTCTGCATTCTTATCCATTGATGATGGTACTATTCTCATAACGTGTTCGGTTAGATTGTTAATTACCTGACCATTAGTCGATAAATTTACAAAAATGTAACGGATTGGTCGTTATTTCATGTCCGACCTTGCAAAATGTAAGCTCTAATTTTACTTCTGTCTGAAATAAATTACGATGGGAACCCCAGTAAAATCAAAATGACTTCTTAACTTGTTCTCTATGAAACGTTTATATGGGTCTTTCACATATTGAGGTAAGTTGGCAAAGAAGGCAAATTGCGGAGTTCTCGTGGGTAATTGAGTACAAAATTTGATCTTAATGTATTTTCCTTTGGTTGCTGGAGGTGGATTTTGCTTGATGATATCCAACATGGTATCATTTAACTTACTAGTTGAAATTCTTCGTTTTCTGTTTTCAAAAACTTCAACAGCTGTTTCTATTGCTTTATAGATACGTTGTTTGGTAAGGGCCGAAATAAAAACAATTGGCACATCTGTAAACGGAGCAATTTGCTTTCTGATTTTCTCTTCAAAGTCGCGCATTGTATTGGTTTCTTTTTCAACCAAATCCCATTTGTTGATAAGGACAACAACTCCTTTTTTATTCTTTTCCGCCAGCCAGAAAATATTCTGATCCTGACCTTCAAATCCACGTGTAGCATCAACAACCACAATGGCTACATCACAGTGTTCAATAGCTCTAACAGCACGCATTACAGAATAGAACTCTAGGTCTTCCTTTACCTTTGATTTCTTTCGGATTCCTGCGGTATCTACCAGGTTAAATTCAAATCCAAATCGGTTATATTTCG
>CAZDKB010000018.1:0-16924 GCA_964505885.1 uncultured Flavobacterium sp. | reverse complement strand
AATAGAATCGCGAGTAGTTCCTGCGATATTGGTCACAATATTTCTGTCTTCACCAATCAAAGCATTGATAAAAGAAGATTTACCAGCGTTTGGTCTTCCAACAACAGCGAATCTTGGAAGTTCATCGATTTCTTCCTCTTCATCTTCAGGTGCTGGAATCACTTCAGTAATTGCATCTAAAAGATCTCCAGTTCCACTACCGTTAATTGATGAAATTGTATGATAATCTCCTAAACCAAGATTGTAAAATTCTACAGCATCAGCAGCTCTCATTGCGTTATCGACTTTGTTTACAGCGATAAAAATTGGCTTGTCTACCTGACGCAAGATCTGGGCAACTTCATCATCCATAGGAGTGATTCCATCTTCAACATCCACAACAAAAACAATGATATCCGATTCTTCAATAGCTAGCTGCACTTGCTTTCTGATCTCTTCTTCGAATATATCATCAGAACCTACTACATAACCACCAGTATCAATAACGGAAAATTCCTTTCCATTCCAGTCGGTTTTCCATAGTGACGATCACGAGTAACACCACTCACAGAGTCTACAATCGCTTCTCTACGTTTGATCAAGCGATTAAAAAATGTTGATTTTCCAACATTAGGTCTCCCAACAATGGCAACGATGCTACTCATGGTTCAAATTTTCGGCAAAAGTACATGATTTTTACAGAGTATAATGACAAAATTTGGTTTTCTAGATGAAAGATTGTCAAATGATTGAGAAAAAAATGTAACTTGAAGGTGCATACAATCAACCTTTTACTTTGAGTTTCGACCCTAATCAGATATTCCTGCGTCCCAGATTTTCAATCGACATCCAAAAGTCGAAGGCAGAGATCGTGAAATTATTTGAAAAACAGAAGGTGAGTTCTCCCAAGAAGTTTATCATTAAAATTGTGGATGAGCATATCTTTCTGGACATTCTAAACAAGGACAATCACTTTTGGTCCCCGCATTTACATTTAGAATTGGAAGAAGCCACAGAAAAAATAACGAAAGTAAAGGGGTTATTTGGTCCTAAACCTCAGGTTTGGACATTTTTTATGTTCTTACATTTTGTAGTAGCTACCTTATTTATAGGTTGTGGAATTTGGACTTATGTCGGATCTACTTTAGAGGAGACTCCCATACTTCCAATCATCCTTTTGATCATCTTACCTATGGTTTGGATCCTGCTATATCTCTTTGGAAGATTAGGAAGAGATTTTGGGAAAGGTCAGATCAAACAAATGCAGATCTTTTTGATCGAATTATTAGAGATTCGAGCTTAATCTTTATATCCGTAACGCTTTAGTTCTCTATCGTTACTTCTCCAATTTTTATTCACTTTTACAAAGAGTTCCAGGTAGACCTTTTTACCGAAGAAGAATTCTAGATCTTTTCTAGCTTCTGCACCCACTCGTTTGATTGCAGATCCTTTGTGGCCTATCAAAATTCCTTTTTGAGTGTCGCGTTCTACCATAACGACAGATCGAATTTTGATGATATGTTCTTCTTCAACAAAGCTCTCTGTTTCTACTTCAACAGAATAAGGGATCTCTTTTTTATAGTGCTTTAAGATTTTTTCACGGATGGATTCGTTTACAAAGAAACGTTCCGGTTTATCTGTAAGTTGATCTTTAGGGTAAAATGGAGGAGAATCGGGTAAAAGCTCGATGATCTTGTAAAAAACAGATTCTACATTGAACTTTTCCAGGGCGGAAATTACATAAACAAAAGAATTAGGGACTTTGTCTCTCCAATATTTGATCTTTGCATCCACTTCTTCTGGAGTAGATTTATCGATCTTGTTTAATAGGAGTATCACAGGAATCTTAGAGTTAATGATCTTCTGGAAGAACTCTTCATTTTTCAGTTCTTTTTCTCCCACTTCCACCATATAGATCAAAACATCGGCATCATCAAAAGCAGATTTTACAAAATCCATCATAGATTCTTGCAACTGATACGCTGGTTTGATGATTCCGGGAGTATCAGAAAAAACAATTTGATAGTCTTCACCATTTACAATACCAAGAATTCGATGTCTGGTTGTCTGGGCTTTAGAGGTTATGATAGATAGCTTTTCGCCAACTAGAGCATTCATTAATGTAGATTTCCCCACATTTGGATTCCCAATGATGTTTACAAATCCTGCTTTGTGTGTCATATTACAAAGATAGATTGTTTTTGTATCTGGGCTCTAGAATTTTAGGAAAGTTGTTAGCTGAAAGTAGTGCAAACTCTGAATAAATTTGTGTGATTTGTTTGGTTTATACTATATAATTAACATATATTTGCAGTCCAAATCGCGGGATAGAGCAGTAGGCAGCTCGTCGGGCTCATAACCCGAAGGTCGCAGGTTCGAGTCCTGCTCCCGCTACTAAAACAATAAAACGGTTATACTATTATAAAGTGTAACCGTTTTTTTATTTTTACAGCATGTTAAAAAATTTTATTTACATCTTTTCCCTGCTTTTGTTAGCCTCATGTACCAAATCAACAAACACTTCTTCTATTAAGGTTGTTGGTGAAATGAGAGATGTGATGTGGAAAGGAGATTTAAAAGGTAAGATTGCAACAGATTCATTAAATTACAAAGAAACCTATGGATTAGGACCTATTGAGTTTTTGAAAGGAGAGATAGTAGTATTTGAAGGACAAACATTTGTGTCGAAGGTTATTGACAGTGTTTCTCATCAGGTAACTAAAATTCCCTCAGTCAGGGCTCCCTTTTTTGTTTACAGCACAAATAGTGATTTAAAAGTTGTTGAATTCAATCGTGAAAATTTTACGTTAAAGGAGCTTGAGGAATATATTAATTCAGTGTACAAAGATTATGACCAACCACTATTAATACGTATCGATGGTTTATTTGATAACATAAAAGTTCACAGTGTGAATCTACCTGAGGGTAAGAAAGTATCATCCCCAGATGAAGCGCACCAAGGATTGACTCAATATGATTTCAAAAATATTAGTGGATCTTTGATCGGCTTCTTTTCTCGAAATCATAAGGCTGTTTTTACCCACCACGACAGTTTCTTTCACGCACACTTTATTTCCGATGATCGTAAAGTGTTAGGCCATATCGACGAAACCGATTTTAATTCTTCAAAAGTAACCCTGAAAGTTTCAAAGTAATTTTATCTTGGGTGAAGATGAGTTAAAATTCAAACACCTGAACCTTTCATAACAAGAGTCATCAAATTATGAGTATCAATTAAATCTTTTGGTGTAATACTGATGTTCGATATTTCCATTGAGTTATCTACGAAGAAAACCTCTTGAGACATCAAGAGGTTTTTTTATGGATGAAATTTAAAAACTTGCTGTTAAAATTGAATCCAACACGAATAGAGTATAGAGCATTTGCTTATTATCTTTTTATCCTTAAAAGCTTCTTATACGTCAAACACCTCCAAACCCATTCAAGCGGGCCGAATTTGAAGTAACTCAACCATATTCTACTTAAGATTATCTGAAATAAGAAAACTATAATTGCGATTCCAAAGGTTTGGGATGGTGCTAAAGTCTCATACATTTTAAATCCGATCGAGGAGAATAGGATCAAACCGATACAACTTTGTAAAATATAATTGGTTAATGCCATTCTCCCTACGTATTTCAATGGAGATAATAGTTTTTTCCAATTGAGTTTGTGCCATATCCAGCCGATCAACCATAAATAGAATAGTCCCATTGCAACATCAGACAGAACCATAAACTCTATAAAAGTGGTTCGCATCGTCTCATTTTTATAAACTTCTAGATCTGTCAATACAAAAATGAATAAGATTCTGTAAATGTTTGTCAAAACCGTTATCAGAATCATTGGTTTTTTAATTTTATCAATAAAAAGCTCTAATGATTCGTAAATTTTATTCTTACCTAGATAAAGTCCTAACAAGAACATGGATAAGGCAATAGGTCCCAAATAACCGAAAAGTAGAGGGATGTTTGATAGGTATTCTAAAGCCCGCAATTCTAAGCCTTCTAAATAACTTCCATATTTTATGATCTGATTGATGGACTCTCCGGTTTGGTCATTTAAATATATTCCAGGTTGAAAACCGATAAGGTTAAAAAGGAACTCTAAGATTGCATCATAGAAAGGGAAAAAGAGAATAATGATGGATAATCCAAGGATTAATCTGTTTGATCTTTCAATCAAGAAGGTAGTCAGTAATCCAAGAATTGCATAGATGTTCAAGACATCACCAGACCATAAAAAGAGGATGTGGAAAACACCCATTAAGAATAGAATGAACATACGTCTTAAAAAGAATGAAAAGGAAAGGGTTTTCTTTTCAAACATTTTTAAGGCTTGCATTGAGATTCCCAGTCCAAACAGCAAAGAGAAAATGGGAAAGAATTTGGTGTAGAAAAAGAATTGTAAGACCCATTCTGTGATCTTGTCGATGTTGGATGTCCACTGTTTTGCGAATTCGTCTTGATTAACGAATGTGGAATGCATAATGACAATATTCACAACAAATATTCCCAGAATAGCAAAGCCTCGATAGACATCCAGAAGGTCTATCCTGTTTGTTGATTGCGTCGGTTGGTCTCTCACTAAAATATCTTAATTAATCGTTTTCACTTTTATGAGCCCGCAAACGGAGTTCCAAAGATTCCTACAGCAAGTTCGGCCCAGATCAGTGATAGTGCTAATAAGACAACCAAGATAAGAATCAATCTGTTTTTAGAAGACTTTATTTTTCTAAGAATGAATTCTAAGCTTGCTCCAGCTCCTAAGAGTAGAATTCCGGCTACGATAAAATCTGAGATTTTCCAATTGACTTCAGAAGTAAATTTCATTGCAATTAGAGGAATAAGCAAGATCGAAGAAGAAACCAATAGAATAACGGCAAGACGTTTGCTTTCTTTTGATAGAGTCATAACACAGGCTTTTAAGGTTTTTGTTTAGATTGCTTCTTTAAAGGTAAGAATATGTTTTTTAAGTGTTTAGAGGCTTGTTGAATTTTCATTTGTTCATCAAAAAAATAAAACCTAGCTTGTTCATCTAATTTCAACTATGTGAAAACTAATCAATTATTTATTGTTCGAATTGCCCTAATTGTTGCTTTGGGTGGATTTTTAATGGGATTTGATGCTTCGGTGATTTCTGGGGTGAACAAATTTGTGCAAATAGACTTTAACCTGACAGATCTTGAACTCGGTTTTTCGGTAAGTTCCTTGACTATCATTGCTGCATTGGCCATGATGGTTTCCGGTCCTTTAAGTGATAGGTTTGGACGGCGAACTATCCTAAAAGTCTGTGCAATTGTCTTCGCAATTTCAGCTATCGGATCTGCAATGGCAGCTAATTTCACCTTATTTCTAATTTTTAGAATGCTTGGTGGAATAGGAGTGGGAGCCTCATTGATCTTAGCGCCAATGTATATCGCGGAAATCTCACCAGCGGAACAACGAGGGAAACTCGTTTCATTTAATCAATTAAATATCGTTATTGGTATCACTGCTGCCTTCTTTAGTAATTATTTAATCCTATCATTTAATGATTCAGATGCTAGTTGGGTACAATCTCTCGGTATCAATGAAAACAATTGGCGATGGATGTTGGGAGTAGAAACCTTACCGGCAATCTTATATTTCTTCGGACTTTTGACTGTTCCGAGAAGTCCGAGATGGTTGATGATGAAAGGAAATGAACAAGAGGCAAAATCGGTTTTATTAAAAGTATATGATGAGGAGCAAGCTGATCAAGATCTAGAATCTGTAAAAGCTTCTTTGGAAGCCGACAAGAACAAGAAAAAAACCTCGGTGTCTGAGATTTTTAAACCCGCCGTGAGGTTAGTCATAACTATAGGATTAGTTGTTGCTGTTTTACAACAAATTACCGGGATCAACTCTGTTTTCTTTTATGCTCCTATGATTTTTGAACAATCAGGTATTGGAACAGATGCATCATTTAGTCAGGCGATCTTAGTAGGAGTGATCAATCTGGTATTCACCATATTGGCGATGTTGTTGATAGATAGAGTTGGGCGTAAACCTTTATTAGTCTTTGGAGTTGCTGGAATAGGAATTTTTATGGTCCTATTATCTTATGGTTTCCATTCAGCAGAGTTTTCATTGACTTCAGAGAGTATCGATCAACTATCAAATACTGAAGTTAGTGCTAAACTACAGTCCTTCGCAGGAACTTCTTTTGAAGGGGATGTTGATTACAAGAGCAAACTGAAAAGTGCATTGGGAGAGGATTTATTTAAGCAAAATGAATCGGAGCTAATGACCGCAGCTATCTCTATGAATTCTTATTTAATTCTGATTGGTATTCTTGGATTTGTTGCCTGCTTTGCGATTTCCTTAGGCCCTGTGATGTGGGTTTTACTCTCAGAACTGTTTCCGCTAAAAATTAGAGGAATAGCGATTTCTTTTGTTGGTTTCGTGAACTCTGCAGTTTCTGCTGGAGTGCAGTTTATTTTTCCATGGGAATTGTCGAATATAGGAAGTGCTTTGACCTTTTTGATCTATGGATTATTTGCCTTTGCCGGACTCATTTTTATTATTCGAGTGATTCCAGAAACCAAAGGAAAATCTTTAGAGCAATTAGAGAAAGAACTTGTTAAGTCAGACTGATTTTAGAAATAACATTCTAAAAGTTCCCCACCATCAGAAGAGTAAATTGATAAGTCATTTACGGCTGCTGGTAAGAGAAGAGTCGTTCCCTTTTTCAATAAAAATGACTCAGAGTTAGATTTTACTTCTACAGTACCTTTGGTGCATATATAAATTATAAATGAGTCTAATTCGGAATAATCCTTTGTTAAATTTCCTTCTACTGGGATGATATTTGTTCTAAAGTATGGTGAATGAACTAAGGCATTACTTTCGTTTGCATTTCGAGCATACTCTGTTTTATAATTATCATAGGTTTGAAAATCTATCACATCCAAAGCAAGATCATTATGCAAGTCTCTTGTTTTACCTGTTGCTTTATCAACCCGATCATAATCATAAATCCTATACGTAATATCTGAAGTTTGCTGAATCTCCGCCAATAACACTCCAGCGCCAATAGCATGTACTCTTCCTGTAGGGATATAGAAGGTATCTCCTGCTTCTGTCTCAACAGTATTTAATACCTCTAAGAGTTTTTTCTCCTCTAAATATTTGGAATACTTTTCTTTGTCCAATTCTGAATTGAACCCAACGATGATCTCAGCATCCTTATCAGCATCCATGATGTACCACATTTCGTTTTTACCAAAGGAATTGTGGCGCTCCTTTGCGATAGGGTCATGTGGGTGAACTTGAACTGATAAAGGCGTTTTTGCATCGATGAACTTGATTAACAATGGGAATTCGTCTCCAAAAGACTCGTAGACTTTTTTACCTAAAAAATCAGCACCAAATTTATTGGCAAGCTGTCTTAATGTATATCCCTTTAGTTCTCCATTAGTAACCCTGGTTTCATCTCCCTTTACGTCAGAAATTTCCCAAGATTCTCCGATATTCTCTCCTTCGTAGTCTTTGTTTAAAACGGTTTGAAGCTTATCTCCTCCCCACATTCTATATTTATAAACAGGCTGAAATTCTAATGGGTACAATTGCATAACGATTCTTTTAAACTTGAATAAAATTAAAAATACTTTAAAACTTCAAAGTGAATATTTCTTATTCGTTGATTGGGCGAAGATAATCGATAAAACTCTAAAATCTGTTGCTCTTGAATCGATATCTCATGTTAAGAAAGAATTGATAATCCTCTTTTTATTTAAATTCTTTAGAGAAGAGCACTCAATAGATTAGAATGAAATGAAAACCTTAACTTTCCATAAAATCACGAGTATGCTATATACCATAGAAAATGAGGAGTTGATATGTCAGATTGAATCTGTTGGAGCTGAGATAAGATCTTTAGTTTGTAAAAGGACAAATAAAGAGTTTATTTGGCAAATAAATCCCGCTATTTGGGGAAGCAGCTCTCCTGTTCTTTTTCCAGCAATTGGTAATATCAAAGAGAATAAGATTATTCATGATCAAAAGGACTATATGATGTCTAAACATGGAATCGTAAGAAATAATAAGAACTTGATTTTTTTAAAAAATAAGGAAAGTAAATGTTCTTTTACCCTTGAAAGCTCTGAAAAGACTAAGAGAAAATATCCGTTTGACTTTAGGTTTGAAGTGATTTATCAGTTGATGGATAACCGATTAATAATGACTTATGATATTACAAATAAAAGTAGTGTAGAGATGTATTTTACATGTGGTGGTCATACTGCGTATTCATTAACATTAGATAACAAAACTCCATTAACTGATTATCTTGTTGAGTTTCCAACTAAGGGGTCATTAGAAGCTGAAACCTTGGGAGAGTCAGGTTTATTGTCTCACAAAAAGAGAAACTTTAATCTTGTAAATGGTTGCTTGGAACTAAACAATACTCTTTTTAATGATGACGCCTTAATATTTGCAAACATAGATTTTGATTGGGTTAGATTAAGAAGGAAAAATGATGATAGAGGAATTGTGATTCGATTTTCAGGATACCCTAATCTGGCATTATGGTCAAAGCCAGGGGCAGATTATATTTGTGTGGAGCCTTGGTTAGGACTTCCTGACCGAGAAGACGAATCAGTTTATATTGAGAAAAAACCGACCTTTAAAAGCCTAAATCCAGATGATAGCTATTCAATTTCAATAATAACAGAAATTGAATCTTAATTTATTTTACAGATTTCGGCAGTTTCAATTAGTTCTTTTCCATCTGGTCTTCTGAGAATCGCTTGGTATGTAGAACATTTGTCGTTAAAGCTTATATGTTTTACTTCGATACCATTTAAAGCATTGATGAGTTTTTGTGTATCGTCCAGATCCATTTTTGATGCATCATATTTTAAACGATAGCTGCAATCATTTATCCATTTTATAGTTTCGTAAGCCTCGAGAATTTTATCATCAGTAGTCACTCTTTCAACTTGAGATAGACTATCTCTTTCAACTGTGATAAATAGATCAGAATTTTTGGCTTTTATTTTGAAGGTTCCTTTTATGAAATCAGAGCATGTCAATTTCTGAGCATGGGAGGAATAACCAACAATTAGAAAAATTAAAATGATAAGCTCTCTCATAAGTTAGATATTGTAGATTATATCCTCCTTTTCAAAGCGCTTGGATAAACTTAAGATTTAAATCTCAATAAATCAATGGGCATCTTACCACGATTCTTGTTCCCAGATCAAAGCAGCAGCACCGCATACAGCAGCTGTCTTTCCTTTAAGACCGGATGTTAGGATCTTCACATTACCTTTATAAATATCCAATAGAAATTCATTAAAATATTTATCTAGAGGATCTAATAAAAGATCTTCACTATTGGTAAGTCCTCCCATAAGAATAAAGGCCTCTGGTTGAGTGAAAGTAGTAAAATTAGCTAGAGCTAGCCCCAATACTTTCGCGGTAAGATCAAAAGCTCTTGTAGCTATAGGATCACCTTCTCTTGCCGCTTCAGCGATGTCTTCGCCATGGAGATCATTGAACGGAATGTTTCTAAATCTGCTATCGTCTAAATATTTACTCTGCATGGACATAATGGTTCGCTTTAATCCGGTTGCAGAAACATAAGCTTCAAGACCACCGCGTACTCCTTGCCCTGTAAGTCTTCCGTCACCTACCGTCATATCGATATGACCTAATTCACCGGCAAAACCTGTAAACCCTTCAATAATCTGTCCGTTTGCTACAATTCCCGCACCAAGTCCAGTACCTAAGGTTAGAACAATAAAATCTCTCATGTCCTTTGCATTACCAAACAACATTTCTCCAAGAGCTGCCGCATTTGCATCATTCATGATTCTGAGAGGCAGATCTACTCTTTCTTGCAGCTTAGCCAGAATGGGTACAGAACCCTTCCAGTAAAGATTACTGGCACTTTCTATAGTTCCTGTTCTGCTCGAAGCATTAGGTGCTCCAATTCCATATCCTATGATTGTATGAGGAGTATCAAGCTCTTCTTGTAATTCACCAATGCATGAGATGATCTTATCTAAATAATTATCCAATACTGGATATCTTTTTGTTCTGAAATAGGTTCTTACCAGACAATCTCCGTTCTGAGTTACCAGACCAATTTTTGTTTTTGTTCCTCCAATGTCAATACCTGCAACTAACTTCATTATGGATGCAATTTTGCTTTTATTTATACGAGCCAAAATACCAAAAAAATGTGTGTATTTAGGTGAAAGATTGGGATTTAATTAATTCCGTCTATAGAGTACAAAAACACAGGAATAGAAATAGGTCATCTAGAAACCAATTCGCTTTTGAAACACAATAAAGATTAACTTTTTAAGTTATTAGGATGTTGTTAAATTGCATTTTGGAGTCAGTATAATTGATTTAAAAACGATATATTTGACAACCCTTAAAGAATTCTAGGCTATATGACGCTTTTCAAAAGATTAGCATTTACTATAATCTCCCTCTGTTTTGTAGCAAATTTAAGTGCTCAAGAGACTTTACCAATCTATTCAGATTACCTGTCTGATAATGTGTATTTGGTTCATCCATCTGCTGCAGGTATTGGTAATACTGGTAAATTAAGATTCACGGCCCGTCAGCAATGGCAAGGGATCAAAGATGCTCCAACATTACAAACTTTAAGTTTTCACAACCGTTTTGGTGAGAAAGCAGCCTTTGGTTTTATTTTATTTAACGATAGTAATGGATTTCATTCTCAAAAAGGGGTTCAAGGTACTTATGCCTATCATTTAGATTTGGAGAGAGGTTCTTATATCAATCAATTATCATTTGGTATTTCACTTACTGCGGTTCAGAATCAAGTAGATCAATCTCAGTTCTTTGGTGATCCCACTGTTGCTCAATTGATACAAAGCGACGGATATTTTAATGCAGATTTTAGTGTTGCTTATCACCGAGAAGGATTTTCAGGGTATTTTACAGTAAAGAACCTGTTGTTATCGGCAAAGAACAATCTTAACAACAGTCTCGAGCCTCTAGACCTTAGAAACTATGTATTGAGTCTAGGTTATTATTTTGGTCAAGGTAGAGTAGTGCAGTTTGAGCCTTCTGTGATGATTCAATTAAGAGAGTCAACTGGAGAAAGAATTGCTGATTTTAACTTAAAGGCCTACAAAGACTTTAATGATACTCGTTTATGGGCAGCAGTTTCGTATAGAAGAAGTTTTGATGCTCAGCCTATAGAAAATCTGACCTATATCACACCGATTATTGGAGTGAACTACAAGAAATGGATGTTCTCCTATACTTACTCTCAACAATTGAATGATATTGTTTTGACAGATGCAGGATTCCACCAAGTATCTGTAGGTGTAAACTTGTTCACTAAACGTCCAAGAGCTTCAGCTTGTCCTAATTTGAACGCTACTTTCTAAAAGTCTTTTTCTGTGATTTTAGCGGATTTTCGATCTACCAATTGTTTCAAGACCTTTGGGTTTTGATTGACAAAGAATTGATGGTTACCTTCTATACCTGAAGATTGTAGGTGACCTTTAAAATTGAGAATATTTTTTGTCTGTCTTGCAACCGCTTCACCTGAATCAATAATCTTAATATCATTTCCTACGATCTTTCGTATCTGAGGAATCAAATAAGGATAATGAGTACATCCCAAGACCAAGGCATCAATATTTTCATCTACCATAGGTTGCAAATATCCTTGAAGTAATTCAGTCATTTGAGCTGATCTTATTTGTCCTGATTCGATTAACTCAACCAAACCAGTGCCTTCTTGTTCAATGATCCTAATGTTAGGATCTAAGTTTCCTGAGGTTTTCTCAAATAGTTCACTATTGAGAGTTCCTTTGGTTGCTAAAATACCTACTGTATTCGTCTTTGTGACTAGCCCAGCAGGTTTTATTGCGGGTTCTATCCCAATGAATGGAACCTTGTATTTTGCTCTTAGAAAACTGATTGCATTCGTGGTGGCAGTATTACAGGCAACTACAATGATCTTTGCATTATGATCTAACAAAAATTCTGTGTTCTTGATGCTAAAGTCAATGATCTCATCTTTCGGTTTTTGACCATAAGGAGCGTTTTTACTATCCGCGAGATATATTGTATTCTCCTCTGGAAGAAGTGTTACAACTTCTTTCCAAATGGATGTACCTCCGACACCAGAGTCGAAAAAACCAATAGGAGAATCTTGTTTAATCATTTAGGGTAAAAATAAAAAATCCTGCCGTTAAGCAGGATTTTTTATGAATTAAAAGTGTGTGTGTTTTAGTTCTTTACAGAAGGAAGCTCTTGCTTTTTCTGGTCAGGTAATAATCCTAATTTGGCTTGTAAAGCATCGTAGATGTCTTCACCCTTAGCAACTAATAAACCTTTTCCAGCGGAAGCATCAAGAATATATACTAGTCCTTTTGAAGAAGCAACTTCATTTACAGCCTTTTCAGCTTTTTGTAAAATAGGAATCAATCCCTTTTGTTGTTTCTCTTGGATATCTTGAACAGCTGCTTGTTCTGCTTGAACGATTCTGTTTCTTTCGTTCTGAATCTCTTCTGCTCTTTGTTTGTTTACGTCTTCGGTTTGAGAAGCTTGCTCAGCAGAGTATTTCTTATACTTTGCTTCAAACTTTTTACCCATTCCATCGATGTCATCTTTATAGGTCTTAGTGATCTTTGCGATTTCAGCTTGCAGTGCTCTAGTTTCTGGCATATTCGCAATGACTCTTTCAAGATTTACATGACCTACTTTTTGTGCATTAGCAACACCACTTGTTCCTAAAGCAACAAATGCAACGATTAGTAAACTCTTCAATTTTCTCATTTCGATTTAATTTAATTGTTATCCTGTTCTTCTTTTGATTCGTCTTCTTCTTTCTTCTTCTTAGCGTCTTCTTTTTTCTTCTTAGCGGCGTCTTGTCTGTCTTTCAATAGTTTCCTTTTCGCTTCTATATCCGCTAGCCTTTTCTTTCTCGCTTCTTCTATCTTTTTCTTTCTTGCATCTCTGTCAGCCTGCTTCTTCTTTTTTGCCGCTTCTTTGTCTGCTAAAGCCTTTTTTTGTTTATCAGTAAGGCCACCATTTTTTTTCTGAGCCTCCTTTTTTGCCTTGACTTTTCTATCTCTTACAATGGAGTTCAAAACAAGGTCGCTAATATCGTGTTTTTTATTCGAATAGAGCATAACTAAGTCACTCGATTTGTCGAATATAAAATCATAATTTCGACGAGTGGCAATACTCTGTACAGAATTATAAACCTGATCTTGAACGGGTTTAACTAATTGCTTTCTTAGTAAGAACATATCGCCAGTAGGACCAAAGTACAAAGACTCTAATCTTCTTAACTCTTGTTGTTTTAAAGTGATCTCATCTTCTTTTTCTTGAATCAGATCTTGAGTTAAGATGGCTCGTTCATTAGCCAAATCTGTTTTTATCTTTTCGATGTACCTAGATAACTTATCTAGTTCACCTCTCCATTTTGTCACCTTAGCATCTAAGGTGTTCTGAGCGTCTAAGTACTCTGGTACATTTGCTAGGATATAATCCATGTCTATGTAACCGATCCTTAGTTGAGTCCTTTGAGCGCTTAATGATAATGCGCAAAAAAGAACAATTAATAAAGAGATTTTCAACCTCACATTACTATGCTTTGAAAATATCATGCCAAAAAAATTAAAATTACTACCCCCTTGTACTAGAACTGCTGTCCGATAATAAAGTGAGTTTGCCATCCAGACTTGATATTTGTTCCAGGTAATGGATCAAATCCGTGTGCAAAATCGATACCTAACAATCCGAAGGCAGGCATAAATATTCTGACACCAACCCCAGCAGAACGTTTTAAATTAAACGGATTAAAGTTAGTAAAATTGTCGTAAGAATTTCCAGCTTCTAAAAATCCGAGTGTATAAATCGATGCAGAGGGTTTGTCCGTGATAGAATATCGTAATTCTAATTGAAATTTCGTGTATATGGTTCCACCATCAATAGTGGATAATCTGTTGTTTTCGTATCCTCTTAGTCCGATATTTTCTCTACCGTCTAATTGGAATTGTGCAATACCATCTCCTCCTACGAAGAACCTTTCAAATGGTGTTGTTCCTAATTCTGCATTATAGAATCCTAGGTAACCCATTTCGGTATTTGCCATCAATACAAGCTTGTCTGTAAAACCGTTGAACCAACGCCCTTTGAAAACAACTTTGTAGTACTCTAACCACTTATAGTTATCTGCTAGCTTGTCATTAGTTTGTTGAGGAGTTAAACCGCTTGGGACAGAATAATCCTTGTTATTAAACAATGAATATGGGAAAGTCGCCTTAGCACTCAAACTAAAATTAGATCCATAAGTAGGGAAAATTAATGTGGGTCCAGCAGAGTTTCTGCTCAAAACAACGTTGTATGATAAATTGTTTAGAGTTGCATTATCAAGAATATTTGGTCCTACTCTAAATTGATAATCATTTAAACTAAAGCTTTGATAACTGATCGTTTGTGATAAGGTGAAATAATCACTCGGCCATTGTAATCTTTTTGCCAATCCTAAAGAGGCTCCTACAATTCCTAAACTTCTATCTCTATCAACATCAAATGTTTGAGGATTTAACTGGAATTGCTTTGAAGAATAAACAGAGAACGATAAGGATTGAGGTTTTTTACCTCCTAACCATGGTTCTGTGAATGAGAAACTATAGGTGTTAAATGTTCTACTAGTTTGCAATCTTAAGGATAGTGATTGTCCATCTCCCATCGGTAGTGGTTTCCATGCTTCCTTGTTAAAAATGTTTCTAACAGAGAAGTTATTAAAAGATAATCCAAGAGTTCCAATGAAGGATCCTCCACCATAACCTCCTTGAAGTTCGATCTGACTTCCTCCTCTTTCAGTTACTGCAAATTCGATATCGGCAGTTTTGTCTTGATAGTTTGGTCTTACATCAGGAGTCACATTTTGATCAAAGAAACCTAACTGACCAATTTCACGAATAGAACGAATGATCGCATTTCTACTAAATAGATCTCCAGGTTTCACACGTAATTCACGGAAAATAACTCTATCGTTTGTTTTGTCGTTTCCAACAACAGTTACCTTATTGATGGTTGCTTTTTCGTCCTCGCGAATCCTAACTTCAACGGTGATCGAGTCATTTACAACTTTCGTTTCTACAGCATTCACAGAAGAGAATAAGAATCCACTGTCTTGGTAAAGTGTTTGAATATCTGTAGATGAAGGAGTCCCATCACCTGATATCCTCTCTTTAAGAACAGCACCGTTATATAGGTCTCCTTTTTGGATTTTAAGTATCCTGTCTAATTGCTCTCCAGTGAAGCTTTTGTTTCCTACATAAATGATATCTCCAAATCTATACTGACTTCCTTCTTCAAGTTTGATATCAATATTGATGGTATTATCGTCATTCCATGAAACAGAATCACTTAAGATTCGAGCATCTCTAAATCCTAATCTACTGTATTTATCTAAGATACTTTCAAGATCTTCTTTAAAATCGTCATCAACATATTTGGATGATTTCCAGAATCGACCAGGAAATCTTCTTTTTGTATTGCTCATAGCTCCTCTCAGCTTTTTATCTGAAAGTGCTTCATTCCCCTCAAAACGAATGCTCTTGATCTTGATTTTGTCTCCTCTATCGATGTAAACTCTCATGTTTACTACATTGATATCGGCTGAGTCGACTTCAGTATTCACGGTCACTTTGGCTTTTAAGAAACCTTTGTCCGTATATTTTTTCTTGAAGTAGTTTCTGGTAGTAACGATCAGGTTATCTGTTACCATCGCTCCAGTCTTTAACTCTGCTTCTGATTTCAGATTCTTAGATTGGTTTTTTCTAACTCCTGCAATGGTCACGTTGTTTAGCTGTGGTAATTCCTGAACATCAAACTGCAGATAAACTGTATTTCCATCGACACGAGCTAGGTAAACATCAACTGTGCTAAACTGCTTAGATTCATAAAGTTTTTTGATGGCACTGGTCAATTTGTCACCCGGAAGTTTAAGGGGTTGTCCCACTTTCAAACCGGTAAATACCTTTACGGTTTCTTCACTAAACTTCTTTAATCCAGTAACTGAAATTCCTCCTAAGATGTAGTCTTTACCCTTTTCGAACTTAATGTCCTTTTGAACAGGGATCGTATCTGTAGTGACTACGTTAGTTGAGTCTTTAACAGTCTGAGCCTTTGCTGAAAAAGCCGACATGAATAATAAAAGAAAAATCGAAAAAGTAAGAATGGACTTACTTCTTAGTTGGTGTAATCTGCTCGCTAGTTTTTCCAAATCGTCGTTCTCTGTTCTGATATTCTATAATCGCATCGTAAAAATGCTCTCTTCTAAAGTCTGGCCAAAGTATATCTGTAAAATACAATTCGGCATAAGCCATTTGCCATAAAAGGAAATTGCTTATTCGTTGTTCTCCACTGGTTCTGATCATCAAATCAACGTCGGGCAAATTAAACGTATATAAATGATTATTTATAATTTTTTCGTCAATTTCTTCGATGCTCAGTTCGTTATTAACAACTTTTTTAGATATATTTTTTATTGTATTAACAATTTCCTCACGAGCACCATAGCTTAAAGCTAGTGTAAGCACGATTTGGGTATTGTTTTTTGTTTTTTCAATAACACTTGCCAATGTTTTTTGTGCATTGACCGGTAAACTTCCAATGCTACCGATTGCATTTACTTTTACACTATTTTCTTGGAAAGTCTTCAATTCGTTATTTAAAGAATTGATCAGTAAGGTCATAAGTGCTTTAACTTCGGCCTTTGGTCTGTTCCAGTTCTCTGTAGAGAATGCATAAAGTGTAATGGCTTTGGTTCCAATTTCAGCGGCAGCTTCAATTGTATCACGCACAGCAGTTAAGGCGTTTCTATGACCAAAAATACGATTCATCCCCTTTCCTTTTGCCCAACGACCATTACCGTCCATGATTACGGCTACGTGATTGGGAACATT
>CAZDKB010000017.1:0-32058 GCA_964505885.1 uncultured Flavobacterium sp. | reverse complement strand
CCATTTACAACAGGAGGAGCAATTAATATGAACTCAACTCTTATCCCGGAGAGTTTTGGTGGTACAGTTAGAGCGAGTTATGGAAGCTTTAATTCTTCTCAATTACATGCTCAATTAGGAGATGATCAAGGAAGTTTTGGATACATGATAGAGTTCTTAAACTATGGATCTGATGGATTTAAAGATCTATTTGCAGGACAGAATACTGGATTCGATAAAAATGATTTTGTAGGAAAATTTAGAGTCAATATTTTCCCTCATTTAGAAGTAAAGCAATCGTTAGAGGTAAAACTTCAGTATTCTGATGAAGAATCGAATGAAACTTATTTAGGAATTACAGATGCTGACTTTGCGACAAACCCCTTTACTAGATATGCAGGATCTACGAATGATCTTATGAAGAATATTCATAGGCAAGTTATGCTAACTCACACGGTAGATTTCACTAAAAATGTAAGATTAACTACAACAGGATATAACAACTATTTCAGAAGAAACTGGTACAAGGCTGATTTTATAACAGTAAACGGTGTGAGAGAATCGATTGGAACTGTTTTCAGCGATACAAATACATTTGCAGATTATATCTCTTTAGTGAAAGGTGATATAGATTCTGATGCAGATGATTCTATCAATCTTAGAGCGAATAACAGAGTTTATAAATCACGTGGAATTCAAACGAAACTAGACTACCATTGGTATGAAGGAAATGTATTTCATGACATTGAAGTAGGTTTGCGTTATCATTATGATGAGGAAGACAGGTTTCAATGGATAGACAACTACTCTATTACCAATAGACAGTTAACGCTTCGCGATGCTGGAACCCCAGGTACAAATGCAAACAGAATAAGTAGTGCCAATGCTTTAGCTTCTTATATCACGTATCGATTGAAGGTAAACAACTGGACATTCACCCCTGGAATCAGATATGAGAATATTACATTACAGAGAGAGAACTTTGGCAACAATGATATTAATAGAACAGGAATAAATCTTTCTGTTAGAGAAAACAATGTAGATGTGTTCATTCCGGGTATGGGTGCTAACTATAAATTTAACAATAATCTTTCTCTTTTCGGAGGTATTCATAAAGGGTTTTCACCTCCAGGGAATCAGCCAGATGAGAGACCAGAAGAAAGTATCAACTATGAACTAGGATCCAGATTTAATATTGGTGGTTTGCGTGGAGAAGTTATTGGGTTCTATAACGATTATAGTAATCTATTAGGAAGTGACCTTGCAGCAACCGGCGGTACTGGAAGCCTTGATCAATTTAATGCTGGAGAAGTAAACATTATGGGATTAGAACTTCTATTGAACTACGACTTTGCAAATGATGAAAGCAAAGTACGTTTACCACTTCAAATTGGTTATACATTCACGGATACAGAATTCCAAAACAGTTTTGGTAGTGATGATGACCTATGGGGTGCAGTAACAGCAGGAGATGAATTACCTTATATCTCAAAGCATCAATTTAATATTGGTTTTTCTATTGAGCATCCAAAATATGAACTGAATTTCAACGGTAGATTCAACGGAGAATTTAGAACCCAAGCTGGTACTGGAACTATAGCAGCTAACGAATTAGTAGAGTCTAACTTTATCATAGATGTTGCAGGTAAATACCACTTTACTTCAAACCTAAGCGCAACTGCTAATATCATCAATTTATTGGATGAGACATATGCTGCAGCAAGAGTGCCTGCTGGACTAAGACCTGGGCATCCATTCGGAGCGTATGCAGGTTTGCAGTACAGATTCTAGAACATAAAAACTTGAATAAAAAAAGAGGACAGTAAACTGTCCTCTTTTTTTATTGTGTTTGTAACAGTTTCATGTGTTCTATCACTCCTTTCCTAACATCGTAGGCTAGCTCCTCTTCTTTAGGTTTATAAATAGAGATTACACCTTTATTGTCTGGGTTCAAGAAAGGAATATCTAATCCTCTTAAAAGAAAATCAATTGTAGCAACCGAGTAAGTTTTATTGGGTTGAATTGTTTTTCCATGGATCTTCCATCCTCCGTTTTCTATGGAGATCATTGAGCCTCTTTGTATATACGCCCCTGAACCTGCTGCTTTTTCTCCAAAATTCAATACTTCAGTCAATAAACTTCCAGTCATTTCGACTTTATAAACCGAACCTCCATAGGGAAGTACACGAAATATATCTATACTGCTCACTTCACCTTCCAAAGCATCATCGATTCTAATTCCGCCTCCATTGGTAAACGAGCAATCCACTTTATTATCATAAGAAAAGGCCATTGAATTCGCAATCAAAACTCCTAAATTGGTTTGTTCTGATCTGATTGGAGTATCTCTACCTTCCAAAGGAACCTTTGCATCGTAGACCACTTCATCTGGATTATCAACCACTTTGGTAATCTCTGTTTTCATAACAGAATCCCATTTTTTAACAATCTTTTGAACTCGGTCGTCAAAAGGAATCGAACTATCAATTAATTTAAATTCTGATTCCACGATGGATTTGCTAGTGGCTTTATCAAAACTTATGGTATGAATAAAGGCCGATTTCGCATTCGCATCTGCTTTTTTGATGATAACATCACCTATTTTCCTATCCTTACGTGTATGCTCATGTCCGCCCATGATCAATGGAATATCAGGGAGCATTTCAGCAATCTTCTCATCAGAAGAAACCTTTATATGGGTTAATCCAATAACCATATCAACCTCATCCTTTATAGAATTATATTCTTCTTTAATGGATTCATACATATCCGTGTAATAAACATGTTTCTTAGGGTTTGATGGAATACAAACTGATATAAATCCAACTTTTACCTTGGTACCGTCTTCGTCGATTAACTCTTTGATAAAAGATCCTTTCACCTCCTCTTTAGCACCATTTTTTTCTTGATAAAAGGGTATTGTATCTTTTTCTTTCTCTCTAACATGATAGATATTAGATGAAATCCAAGGAAAATTGCTCTCATTCAATCGATCTTGTAATTCATTTTCTTTCACATCGAACTCGTGATTTCCAAATGCTGCAAGATCGAAATCCATAGCATTCATAACCTCTACCATTTGTCTACCACTTACTTTTTTTCCTTCATATCTCATAGTCCCAACCAACGAAGGATTCAAGAAATCACCGGCAATCATTAGCATGGTGTTCTTATCTTTTTTTAGAAGTTCTTGTCGGACTGTTTCAACACGTGCCATCCCGCCGAACTGATTATTCTGAATAGCATCTATTTCATAAACGTCATTTAATTGCAAAATGGTGAATGAGATCTTTCCATCATCTTGGCTGCAAGAGAACAAGAGAAAGGAGAAAAGAGAAAGGAGAAATAGTTTTGGAAGTTTCATATTACAACGGTTTGTAACAAAACTACACTCAAATTTTTAAAAGTCAACAGCAATTAAAGGTGAAATGTTTGTTACTAACAAAGTTGAAAGAATCTAAGGCTAGAATACCCCTCAAATTTTGCTTATCTTACAGAATCAAATTTTCAACTACGATGAAAATGAGATGCTAAAATCTTAAAATATGAAAAAGACAATATTAATCGCTTTCCTTGCAATTTTACTAATCGGTTGTGAATCTAATGGAATAAGCAGCTTTCCTTCCATCGATGGTGGTGTTTTTATTAGAACATCCTACATTCTTGAAACTCCTATCGATGCCAATGGTGACGGTGTATTTTCTACAGATGTTATTTTAGAACAAGATTGCGGTGCAGATGCTATGATTTTTACACCAGGAGAAACTGTTGCTAATCCCCTTTTCAATGACATGGGATTCACAGTAACGACAGATAATAATGGAGTAAAGACGCAAAATATCAGTTGTTTAATTGCTGATGGAATTTATCCTACATATCAACAAATTGATAATGAAGTATACTTGCTATATGGAGAGGTATTGGAAATTGTGGGAGAAATCACATCAGACGGAAGTCAAATTACTTTTCATGTACCGAGAGAAAAGCTAATAGGTATGAATATTGGCGGCAATGCACTCTTACAATCAGACGGAAGTATTGTACAATATGAGGGAGATGCACTATTAGTCTATGACAGACAGTAATTCTTATTGAAAAATTTCTAATGCCTTGTTATAAGCTGATTCGAAACTCATAGGGCTAATTCCCGTATTTGCTTTTTGTTCTGTGAAGTAAGAAACCAATTTTTCAGTTGGCATGTTTCCTGTGAGTTCATCTTTGGCCATAGGACATCCTCCATAACCTTTTATAGCTCCGTCAAAACGCATGCACCCAGCTTTATAAGCCGCATCCACTTTCTCATGCCAGGAATCTGGGGTGGTATGTAAATGTGCGCCAAACTCAATCTCAGGATATTTAGGAATCAAGTTTGAAAACAAATAATCAATCACTTTTGGTGTAGAACTCCCAATGGTATCTGAAAGAGATAATATCTTCACTCCCATTTCAGAGAGTTTTTCCGTCCAATCACCCACAATATCAACATTCCAAGGATCACCATAAGGATTCCCGAAACCCATAGATAAATAAGCGACAACTTCTTTATTTGCCCTCTGAGCGATTGAAAGAATCTCTTGTAATGTTTCTATGGACTGAGCAATCGTCTTATGTGTATTCCTCATTTGGAAATTCTCTGAAATAGAAAAGGGGTACCCGAGATAATCGATCTCTTCAAATTGAGCGGCATCATTGGCACCTCTCACATTAGCAATAATGGCTAAAAGTTTGCTGTTTGTTGAAGAGAGATCCAATTTCGAAAGAACCTCTGCTGTATCCTTCATCTGAGGAATCGCTTTTGGCGACACAAAGCTTCCAAAGTCAATCGTATCAAAACCTACACGCAATAAAGAGTTGATATATTTTGCTTTGGCATCTGTTGGAATGAAATGGCTTTTTATGCCCTGCATGGCATCTCGAGGACACTCGATGATCTTGACTTGGTTCATTGGATCAAATATACAATAAACTCAATAGAGAAATGGATTGAAAATGTACATTGGTCCGAATTTTGTAATTTTAATTACGAACGAATTCTACGATCTCATGAAAAGAACTTTCACCACAATTCTTGGGGCCCTAATTCTTCTTATGGCCTTTTACACACTGGTTACTTTGGTGCAAATAATATTTGGATGGACAGACACCAAACTTTCTGAAATAGCATTACCATTGGTGATCATTGGAATTGTTTTCATTGCCATGGTAATCGGAATCTACAAAAAGGACAAACCCAATACTATTCAAGAGATTACCGCTCAGCAAAATGCGCAAAACAATCAGATAAAGGAAAGAGCTTTTGATCCTGCAATCGATAAATTGAAGTTTAATATCTACGAACAAAAGGTAAAAACTTGGTGGTACGATAGTGATGGAGACATTCACAATTACAGCATAGATTATGCCTGTTTACGTTTTTACGAAAACGGAGAAGTTATTGGATCGAGATCTAGAGGAATCTTAAAGATTGAAGAAGAGGAATCCTTCGTATATAAAGGCCAATGGAAACTGGATAAGAATAAGCTATCAATCACTCTAAAAAAAGTAAAGAACATTGACGATTCATTAGAAATTTACATTTCCCCAGAAGACAGACGAAACATGAAATATGCTGGAAGTATTGCTGATGATTCTAGTTTGATCAAAGAAGGTGATTACAGGGCTACCATTAAAGGTGAAAGATTGGATTTTGGAAATTTTGATTTCTATGAATTTACTCCAAGTAGATTGATTATAACAGCATCTGAAGATGTTTGCGATCAATTGAAAGACGAATTTATTAATCATCACCTAGTTCTTGGAGCCTTCATCAATACTGGAAACTGGTACACGAATGGGGAAACGGGTCCGGAATGGTTTACCGTTACATTTGAAAGCAGATATGAACTTAGAGATCAACTAGAAAAAGATATCAAGGAAAGTGGGCATAGCTATTCTAACCTCTTTTGGGGTTAAAAGAATACTCTAAACACTACATTAGGCGTGAAGCCTAAGCCTAATATTGATTGTTCAAAGATCTGGTCATCACCTTGTTCATTCTCGTCTAAAATAAAAGACCTATCGATTACATTATCTCGATTATAAATATTGGTTAGCGACAAACCAATTCTCGCTCTTGTTGAACTCTTTGAATCTAAGTAAAAATCGTAAAAACTGCTGAGGTCCAGTTTATGATAATTACCCAATCTTAAACTATTTTGTCTTCCAAAGTTAAGAACGTCATTTGAATTTCCCGATACTGGAGTATATGGTCTTCCAGTTGCAAATTGCCAACCTAATGAAATTTGAAACTCATTGTACTTATAGGCTCCCGACCAAGAGAAAATATGTCTCTGATCAAAATTTCCTGGAAAACTTCCTTGTTGTACATCTGGAAACTCGAAATCATTTTTACTGTAAGAATAGCCCATCCAAGTTCTGAATCTGTTGATTTTCTTTTTAAGCAATACATCTACCCCTCTGACCTTGCTATTCCCTTCAAAATAGTCGTCATTGGTAGTATTAGATACAAATCCTCTAGTAAATGATGTAAGTCCCGTAATATCCTTTATATACCCTTCTAAATCCAATTTCCAACCGTTCTTGTTGAACAAAAATCCAAAAGTGAATTGTTTGTTATTCAATAAAGGAACCTCGGTTTCATCATCAAATAATACCCAAACCGTATCTCCTAGACCTAGTTCATTGAACTCAAAGGACAATACCTGACTAATAGCTTGATTTTTTATTTCAGCCGATGCTTTGATCTTAAAGCTATCATCAAATCGATAATCCATATAGATTCTAGGTTCAAACAAGTTTCTATCTCGATCTCCGTATCGAGTCACCCGAAAACCTCCTCTCAATAAAAAATCATCCGATTTAAACTTAGCCTCAGTAAATAGGTTGTGACCCGTCAGCTTGCTATCAAAAATATTGGTCTCGCTTTCTCCATTTTCAATATAATTGAAAACATAACCCACATCGTAGTTGACCAGTTCATAACCCAATATGAATCTTATATTATCTTGAATATCAAGACTTGACTTTATCAAGAAACCTAGGTCTTCAACTTTATTGGTATTTAAGGAAGAATCTCCCGTAACATCGTTAGATATATTAATAGTTTCATATTCAGAATTAAAAACCGAATATCTCAAAGAAGCATCCATAGCAAAATTACCTTTGGGTCTATATTCCCATTTCCCCGATATACCGCTATTATCTAGTTCGAGTCTGTCATTAGATCCATCTCCATCTAGATCTGCATTCTCAAAGTTTAATGAGTTTGACACTAATAATCCACTTAATGTTATCTTATTAAATGGGTTGGGTTGAAGGATCAATTTCGCATTCATATCTAAGAAGTTGAAGTCGTTCTGACTCACATCAAGCTCCTCTTCTATCGCAATATTATTGATGAACTCTATCTTGGTATTCTGAAATACCTTATCGCTAAATGAATTGAATGTAGGAAGTTCTATCAGATCATTTATTGATCTTCTCGCCGAAAGAACTAGACCAATCTTATCCTCTTGAATGGGAGCCTTTATATAGACATCGGAATGTAAAAAGTTCATTCCCGTACCACCTGAAACTTTGGTTGGCACCTCATCGTAAGAGTTGATATCAATAACACCTGCTATTCGATCTCCAAATTGAGCTTTTGTGCCACTTCTAAAGACATTTATATTATCTACAATATAAGGATTGAAGGGAGAGATCATTCCAAACATATGTCCTTGATGATAGATCTTGATGCCATCATATAAGATTAGGTTTTGGTCTGGAGTACCTCCGCGAATATGGAGGTTGGAGGCAGATTCTGTGGGACTAGAAATTCCGGGTAGTAATTGCAAACTTTGCAAAACATCTGGATCTGTTAACCCAGGTAAAACACTCAATTTATTCGGACTTAAAGTGATAGAGCCATCTTCCTTGTTTTGGTCAAAACCTGCGGTCAAATACTCAGAAACCAAAATGATCTCATCTAATGCATTGGAGTCGAACGATGCATCAAAAGAAGATTTAATGACCACGTTTTCTTTGTCGAGAAAAATAAATTCGAGATTGGTTGTCTCCGACAAGGAGTTTAAGAATTCCTTTAAAGATGTTGCTTTATTATAAGTAAAAGAAATTCCCTCTAGTAGACTGCTTTTAAATGCAAATCGGATATCAAAACGATCTTCTAAATCAGAAATGATTTGACTAATGGGAGTATTTGAATAGGCAAAAGACTCTGATTGAGCTTTCACACAAAAAGATAACATAAGAAATAGGACAAAAAAGCTGTGTCTCACATTAAGGTTTTAGAATCATAACGTTTCCATCGGCTGATCTGGTATACTTTATTTCCATAGCCATAAAAACGGTTTGAATAGCTAAGTTAGCATCTTTATGCGAAAATCTTCCAGTGAACGACGAAGCCTCAAGATTCTCTCTTCCAGAGATTGTAATAGCGAATTGTCTTTCTATTTCGTCTAAAACTCTCTCGATTGGAACATTGTTAAATGAACTTTCATTATTGATCCAACTAGGTTGAAGATCACTCAAGTTGTATTCTGAAATCTCACTGTTTTGCTGTAAATAGGCCATTCCTTGAGTTAAAAAAATGGAATCATTTTCTTGGTTGACCACCAATACTTTCCCCTCGAAACAGATAACTTCATATAAATTTGCTCTAGAGTTTACTGTAAATTGTGTACCTAAAACACTCACTGTACCTTGATCTGAGTTTACAGTGAATTTAGACCCCTTTTTCACCTTAAAATAAGCCTCTCCTTGTAATTGAAGACTTCTATTATTAGACCAATTGGATTTATTATATGTAAGCTCTGAATCTGCGTTCAGATTTACTTGAGATCCATCCGGAAGTTTAAAACTCGTTTTTTGTGCAAGATCTGTTTTATAAATCACATCTGAATCCGTAAAAACAAACTGATAAACAAAAAACACGATCACTACAGAAGCTGCCGCAGCATAACTCCAAAGAGGGATTACTCTTTTCTTTTGTTTGTTCTCTTTTTCTACAGATAGTTTATCTAACGTTGCTTGGAAGTTCGATTCAAGATCAAATTCTGGTATTTTGGCCGATTCTAAGGTGTCAACAATCTGAGAATACTTTTGAAAGTCTTCAGATTTTTCAAACTCTTGAAGTTCCTCAGCGGTCAATTCGTTGGCAAGCCAGCGAGCTAAAAAAGTTTCATCGTATTGTTGTTCCATATGTTCTTTTTGGGTTTCAAATGCTTAACAAACTAAAGCATGAAAACCCTACCTAAAATTTGTAATTTTTAATTTTTGATCTCAAATGAATCATTGCTTGATGCATTCTTTTCTCAACGGCTTTCTGAGAGATACCCAACATTTCGGCAATTTCCTTGTACTTCTTCTTTTCTATTCTATTCAATAAAAAAACTTCTCTTTGTTTGTCTGACAAAGAGTTGATCGCATCGTTCAGCTCTTGTTGAAATTCCTTTTCTCTTAATACAAACTCTGGAGTTTCCTTATTTACTGTGTCTTTTTTATTCTGCTGAAACTTCAATACCACCTTTTGATGTTGTAATTCATTGAAAAAATCATTCTTCACCACAGTAAACAAAAAGGATTTTACCTTATCTAAAGGAACCTTGGCACAGTTCTTCCAAAGTTTAACGAAGGCATCTTGAGTAAGGTCATCTGCCTGTGCTTCGTTTCCACATTTAAAGTATATGAAATTGCGTACCACTTTGGCATAATCGCGAAAGACCTTCGCATATACCTTTTCCTCACATACCGAACTCAACGTAGTACTCATAGACTTGTTCTAGACAAAAACAAACATAATTCTTTTTTCTAAAAGGTAGGGTAAAAAAGAAATGGCCTGTTCTATTAGCAAACACATCAATTATGAAAGATTTTCAAAAAAACAAAAGCTTCTACATTACCATTTTTACTTTAAGTCTCGTGGCTATTGTTTCAATGGGGTTCAAGATCAAACCAATTTCCAATGCCTATGAGGATTTTCTTCCTAAATCTGTTTATGAAGTGACCTATCGCTTCTATTCCAAAGGAAAGGGAAAAAAGATCTTTATCAAAAGTTATGCTCCTCAAAGCAATGAACGTCAGAAGATCTCCAAGGTCAGACAAGAGTCTGATAATATGAATTTTACGGTGAATGATGAAGAGGAAAACAAGAGAATCATATGGCGTGCGAAGGACAAGAGTAAGTTTCATACTGTAGAATACTCTTTTATCTACAGGGCCAAAGCCATCAAATATGTTATTGACAGGAATTTGCCAATTATAGATCACACGAACAAGATCCAACCAAAATATCTTCAAGCTGAAAAATATATTGAGGTTGATCATGAAAGCATTCAAATGCTCGCTCAAAACCTATCATACAATGTAGAAGATTTAAAAACTTTAATAGAGAGATATTATAAGTATGTTCACCAAATGCCTTCAGCTCCAATTAGAGATCTCACCAGTGCTTTAACGGCCTTTGAACAAAACAAAGCTTCTTGTAATGGGAAAGCTAGACTTTTTGTTGCGCTATGCAGGGCCAAAGGGATTCCAGCAAGATTGGTCGGTGGACTCATATTAGAAGAAACAAGGAAAAGAACCTCGCATTTATGGACAGAAGTTTTTATTGGGGACAAATGGGTTCCCTTTGATGTGTTGAATGGTCATTTCGCGTACTTGCCCTCGCATTACTTGGAATTGTATACGGGTGACCATTTTTTGATTACACATACTCCAAATATTTTATTCGATTATACTTATGAAATGAAAAAGGCTAGTCATATTCCCTTGATCAATATTACCGCTAACGAGGAAATCTTAAACCACCCCTTTTCTCTTTTGAAATTATCTGAAAGCGGAATTATGCCAAAAGGTGTTCTTAAGTTTCTATTATTATTACCATTAGGAGGCTTATTGATTGCATTATTCAAAAATGTAGTAGGTCTGAAAACATTTGGAGTATTCCTTCCTGTTTTGATCGCATACACCTTTACGTCAACAGGATTCTTAACAGGAATGTTATTATTCCTTTTCATCACCGGATTAGTTGCTCTAATCACAGTTCCCCTAGGAAAATGGGCTCTCTTATATACTCCAAAGATGGTGACCATCTTAACATGTACAGTAGTAGCCATTTTCTTGCTGATTAACTTTGGTTTGAACTATGATATCGATTGGCTGAAGAGTTTGTCCTTCTTCCCCATTATTATCACAGCTATTATGTCTGAACGATTTGCAAGAGCAATCGAAGAAGATGGGCACCAATCAGCCTTATCAACAATGATACAAACTCTGATAGCAACCTCAGTATGTTATTTGGTATTTGCTTCAGTAGCCATCCAAACCCTTTTATTAATCTTCCCAGAATTGATCCTTTTGACCATTGTAGTAACCTTATTACTAGGCAAGTGGATTGGACTTCGATTGACAGAATATAGCAGATTCAGCTATATCATAATGAATAGATAATACTTAAATCCTGCAAGGAGAGATCTTATGTGAATAATTAAACCCCGGATCACATGAGATCTCCTTGTAAGGTCAAAATACAGAAAACATGAACTTAAAAAATATATTCAAAAGAAGTCTAAATAATGATTTCTACGCAATGGGAATGAATGAGCGTAACTGCACGCTTATCTATCCTTATAACAAAAGAAAGAACTACAAACTGGCTGATGATAAAGTATTGTCAAAGCAGATCTTAGATCAACACAATATTCCCTGTGCAAAAACCTATGCTGTTGTAGAGAGAATTGGTGATATTCAAAAAGCATGGTCTCAAGTACAACAATATCAGAAGATTGCCATCAAACCCGCTAATGGTAGTGGTGGTGGGGGAATCAAAATCTTAAAGAAAGATCGATCAGGAAATTGGATCTCTAGCTCTAAAATTGTGAATGATGAAGAAGTTTTTCTTCATATGGCGAATATTATTATGGGAAGATTTTCATTGAGTTCTTATGACCGAGTATTAATAGAAGAATGTATCATTCCACATTCCTTTTTTGCTGAAATCTACCCCATTGGTGTTCCGGATTTCAGGGTAATTCTTTTAAAAGAACAACCTTTAATGGCGATGCTCAGAGTCCCTACCAACAAGTCGGATGGTAAGGCAAATCTTCATCAAGGCGGACTCGGGATAGGCATCGATATGGAGACCGGAAGATTGATGGAAGCCTATGACGGAGAGCAGTACTTTGAGAATCATCCAGACAACAATAGAGTGATCTTAGGAAAGAAAATCCCACATTGGCATAAGATCCTAGAGATCTCTAAACAAACTGCAAAGCATTTTCCTTTAGATTATTTGGGAGTAGATATTGTTATCGATCAACAATTAGGTCCACTAATTATGGAGGTAAATGTTAGACCAGGGCTAGCGATTCAGTTAGCCAATAAGATGGGTATGAAAAAAGTTTTAAAAGATCTCGAAATAAGGTAGGGTTTTTACCAACTGAACTGTTTACTATACAAACACATTAAAGAAACTATTATGTATCAAAAATCTCCTTTCCCGTATCTAATAACTTTGATTGCGATCATTGGTATTTCATGTATTACCAATCTAACGATTGATAAAGAAATTGAAGAACCGATCATCCATGTGATTAAAGAGAATGCGTCAAATGAGTCTTATTTGACTTTAGATCAATCTAACCTTAAAGAAGGTAATACAGAGCTTGCCCTAGTGGAATAAACAAGGGAATTCAACACATTTTAACAACACATCAAAACATAATACTATGAGATATTATACAATAATCCTATGCCTTTTTTTGACTGCCTATGGATATTCTCAAACCGACATTTCTGCAACAACATTCACTGGATTTGAAAGTAATATCAATCAAGTTCCAGACATTTTAGAAATTAATGGGAATCTATTTGAGCAAGAGGAATTATACATGAATAGTGCTTATCAAGATTTTATTATTAGATTCAAATACAGCACAACATGGGGGAAAAATTCTTTGAGCTTTTATGTAACTCCAGATATAAGATATTATTTCTCCGAATCTGGATCTAGTCAAACAATTTTGAACACTAGAGTTTCTCACAAATACAGTATAAAGAAGAACTTTAAGTGGGAAAATAGTGTACAATTCAAAATCAAAGATAGAGAGGGTCAAGATCTAGATCAGGTTGAGATTGGAATACCCTTTGGTTATAAATTGTTTAACGCCTCAACGGGATTAAGGTTTCGTCTATCAAAAAACAATCGAACTCTCATAAAAGTTAACTATCTATCTAAAGATTTTGACAACTCAAGCAGCAGATCTGTATTGTATAATTTATATGGCACTGACCTCGAGTTCAAACAGATTAAATGGAGAAATCATTTATTGCACACCTATGGCATAAGATTGGGCTATGACAGAAGAGATTATAAGATCACGAATTTCAGTGACAACTCTAATGGTGATAGAACTTGGACCTATTTGCGAGCAAGTGTTTTCTATAGATTACCTATCAGTAAAAAACTCTATATCCAACCAGAGATCTCCTATCTAAATAGAAACGATCAAACCAATAACAGATTCAGTTATGATCAAATTAGACCTGAGTTAAATCTGATTTATAATTCTGTAAGATTCGAAGCGAAAATTAATACGAGTTTCACCAATAGAACCTTTTCAACCTTAATTGCAGAAAATGAAGATGGTGACGATGTGGGCAAGCTGCAATACAAGTATTTTAGATTAAAAGGAAATATGGAGTATAACCTGAACAATAAATGGTCTTTGGTCTTTGAAGGTTCTATTATCGATAGAAATTCGAATCAAACCGACATTACAACTAGCGCATTCAGATCTTATTTAACACAATACGCAGGAGTTGGATTAAAATATAACTTCTAAGGCATCATCTGTGGTCCTAACCACTCCAACCAAATAAAGAAACCTAAAATACCGCCAATGAATCCTGGGACGATAAAACTGAATCTATATTTCAAAGGAATTACCTTGAATACAACAAAAATAGAAAGAATCAGTGCAGGAATCATTGTGAGGGTTGGAATCAACCATTCATTCAACCCCAACATTTGCGATAGTCTAAATTCATCTCCATTGAAGTTGGTCTTACCATACGCCAAGAACTTTATCATGGCAAATGTCCAATTAAAAACCTCCCTCAGAATAAATAAAGATAAAAATACCCCTAGCCAATCTAATAATACGAAGTACTCTTTGTTTCTTGATTTTCTATAAAATAGGATCCAAAAACCAATCAAACTGGTAAGAATGGTCTGAGTGGGGCCGCCTAATGCTATCCAAAATGAATTGGGTTTAGGTCTAGGATACTTTTCTTTTAAAAGTTCTATCAGCTCTAAATATCTCGTCTTTGCAATAAATTCTTTCTTGTTAATCAGGTCTTCTCTGTGTTCATTCAATATCACTTGATATTCCAAAAATAAAGGATCATTTTTATACCCTGGGTAGTTATAGTTCATGTAGCCATAATGCAGTGAAGTTTCATAACCAAAATACTTAGCAACCGTAATATGTCCTAATTCGTGGGTAAGAGTACCTATGACGGTAAAGAAAATGAAGGCGCAGGCAATACGGATTGAGAAATGTGGTATGAGTCTGAAATGCAGCATAGCCCTCTAAATTAATCGAGAAATTTATACTGGCAAATTATTTATATTTGTCTAAATTAAAATTGCATGAAAATCAATAGACTTTTCCTCGTATTTCTGTTTTTATATATCTCTTGTAGTGACGATGGTGGCCCTGCTCCTATCGATCTTGGACCTGACTTCGATATAAGCGCTGGAAATGATCTAACGAATGTGAATGATTTTAGTGTGCGCTTGAATGCAAAGGATCTTGAAGACGGTGAAGAGGGTGTCTGGTCTATTGAATCAGGCTTAATTGACGACAAAGTTTATATCGAAGACGAAAATGATCCAAAAACTATATTTCATGGGCTTCCAGGAGAAACTTACCAATTGAAATGGACAGTAGTATTTGGAGCAAGGATAAAAGAAGATTTTGTATCTATTTCTTTTGCCGCATTACAGACGCAGATCCTAAATGTAAGTGAAGATTTTTATAGTACTAAATTAAGATTAGAGGCGGTTAAATATGACTACGGTGAGTGGACAATTGACGGCCCAGATTACGCTTCTATATCCTCTCAATGCAATGGTGGAGAGCCTACTGATTGCCCTTATTTCAAAATATATGGATATGCCAACCAAACCTACACGCTAACTTGGACAACTTGGTATGGTTCATCTTCTGCGTCGGCTTCATATCAGTTCAATACTGGAGAATACAGCCAAGATGAGGCTTTAGAAGATTTAAGTCTTTTCTACAATACTTCTTCTTATGAAAAGAACAGTAACGGTGATGTAATTGGAATTTTTACGGGCGGTGATGGTGCTGCATGGAGATTCAGAGATATAGGTCTTTTTCCTGCTTTAACCTCACTTGTACATTTGGAAACTCTAGTCCTCTACGGAGATGGATTTCAAGTATTTCCATCCGTAATTGGCGACTATTACCATAAACTAAAATATTTGGATGTTTCTGCGAATGCCTTCAGCAATATCCCTTCCAATATTGGAAATCTCGTCGAGCTTGAAACATTAATAGCTTATAATAATCAAATGGGAAGAGTTGTAGGGCCTCTTCCTGAAAGTTTTGGACAACTAACCAAGCTAAAAGAGCTTAAAATGTCAAGCATGGGAATCTCGAGTATTCCAGAGTCATTTAGTAATTTAACTGAGTTAGTCTCTTTAGATCTGGAAGGAAATATCATAGAGAAATTACCAGATGATTTTGGTAATCTTACTCAACTCAAAACATTTCGAGGACCTGCTATAAATCAAAACTTACCAGAATCCTTTTCGAACTTAAGTAGTTTAGAATTTTTCTTTTTCTCTAATTTTGACAACGATCCTACTTTGCCTCAAAATTTTGGCAACTTAACTAATTTAAAAACTCTTTGGCTTTTTGGATCTTATAATGAGCTCCCTACAAGTTTCACTCAACTCAGTGCATTAGAAGATCTGGAGATATCCGGTGGTAGTCAAATGACTGCATTACCAGATGATTTTGGAAACCTAACTAGTTTAACCGACCTATTTCTAGCTGGAAACATTACCACTTTACCCGATTCTTTTGCAAACCTTTCCAATCTTCGATATTTAAGAATTGTTGCAGATTTACAGAGTTTACCAGAAAATTTCGGAAATCTGGATAATTTGGAAGGGCTTATACTAAACCAAATGAGTATTACGAGTCTTCCTGATAGTTTTAGTGATTTAGCTTCCCTGAAAAACTTTGATCTTTCTCAGAACGGTCTCACAGCTCTGCCTTCGAATATTGGAAACTTACCCGCCATTACGGAAATCGAAATTCGTTATAATGAAATTTCTAGTTTCCCGAGTTCAATTGCAGATTTGGCTGATACTCTTACTGAGATCGTGATCTTGGGAAATCCTCTCTCTGCTCAAGAGATTGAAAACTTGCAGAATATGCTTCCTAATACAATAATTGTGCAATAAACAAGCAGAAACCTAGGTGAAAAATAAGTAGGCAGCAATTCCAACAAAAACCACTACTTGAAGCCATTTCAAAACAATTCCAATGTTTTTATTTTGTTGTATTCTATTAGAAATAGTGCCACCTAAAAGAGCGATAATTGAAAAGATTACAAATGAGGTTAGGATAAATAAGCCTCCCAAAACATAGAATTGTATCACTTCAGATAGCGTATCTGAAAAGAGAAATCCGGGAAATAAGGCCAAGAAGAAAATGGTAACCTTCGGATTTAACACATTCATCATAAATCCAATTCTAAACAATTGGGATGGTGTCTTTCTTTTTACATTTTTGCTATCCATATGGATATCTGCACTACTCTGAAGCACCTTATAGGCGAGATACAATAAGTAAACAGCTCCTAATATCTTAATTCCTAGAAAGATTGACTCGTTCTCTTTTATGATCACCGACACTCCAAAAGCGACCAAAGTTGTATGAATGATACAGCCTGTCATTAATCCAGCTACAGTTGCTAAACCGAACTTCTTTCCATGCACCACACTTTGCATTAAAACAAAGATATTATCGGGCCCTGGAGAAATTGCTAATAGGGTTACGGCTGAGACGAATGTAATGAGGACATCAACATTCATCTTATGAAGTCTTTAAAACGGCTTTATTGATATCCTTAATCAACTTAGGGCCTTCATACACAAAGCCTGTATACAATTGGACTAAATCAGCGCCAGCTTCCAATTTTTCCAAAGCATCTTCAGCAGAATGAATACCTCCTACTCCGATGATTGGAAATGCTTTATTTGATTTTTCTGATAAGAACCGAATCACTTCAGTAGATCTTTTGGTTAAAGGTTTTCCACTTAACCCTCCTACCTCTTTATGGTTCTTAGATTTCAATCCGTCCCTTGAAATAGTCGTGTTGGTAGCAATTACACCTTCAATTTTTGTTTCCTTAACAATATCAATGATATCCATCAATTGCTCATCAGTAAGATCTGGGGCTATTTTTAATAAGATCGGCTTTGATTCAGGCTTTTTGTTATTAAGCTTTTGAAGGGTCAACAATAATTTTGTCAATGGCTCTTTGTCTTGCAGTGCTCTTAAATTTGGAGTGTTTGGAGAACTTACATTCACTACAAAATAATCAACATAATCAAAAAGAGCGTTGAAACAGATCACATAATCATCTGTTGCATTCTCATTAGGAGTTACCTTATTCTTACCAATATTTCCACCAATCAAAACTCCAGCCTTCTTTAATGCAGAAGAAGGGTTCTTCAATCGTTCAACGGCCTCTTCTACGCCTCCATTATTAAAACCCATTCTATTGATGATCCCTGAGTCTTCCTTTAAACGAAACAACCGTTTTTTAGGGTTACCCTCTTGAGGTTTTGGAGTAATTGTACCTATTTCAATAAACCCAAAACCAAAATGAGAAAGCTCATTGTACAACTTTGCATCCTTATCGAAACCCGCTGCCAATCCTACAGGATTCTTAAAAGTCAGGCCAAAAACCTTTTTCTCTAACTTAGGGTTATTTACCTGATAGATTCCTCTAAAAATACTAGAAATACCAGGAACCTTACAAAGTGTTCTGATCATAGAAAAAGTAAAATAGTGAACCTTTTCTGGATCATAACGAAATAAAATAGGACGAACTATAGACTTGTACATTATTTCTCTTTTAACCAGTTTTTATAATCTTCTGTTTTCACAAATTCAGGATAGTCAGAAGCAATACTATCGTGCAAATATTCTTTAGTTAGACCAAATGCTTTTAAAAACTCTTCCAAAACGGACAGGGCTTCCTTATTCTTGCTTTGCTCTATGAAGATCGTCATCAAAGTGGTGTAGGCTTCTGCTTCAAATGGAAAATTATCGACCATCAATCTACCGTATTTCTCAGCATTAGCCATATCTCCTTTGGCGTAATATGTATTTGAACGCAGGGAATGCAAATAAGGATCTCCACCCACAGCTATATCTAACTTTCTGATCAAATTCAATACTCGATCATAATTTTTGCTCATATAAGCTCCATCCATAGATACCAAGTATAAGCTTGGATCATTGGGAAATAATTCTTCGTATCTATTTATAATCTTTTGATACTCAATATCACTCACTTCAGAAGAGATCTGCATTCCAAATAACAAAATCGCCTTCTGTTTTTTCCCTTCGGATGAGATCGAATTATAGACAGTAAAAGCTTCTTGGAACTTTCCTTGTTGGGTAAGAAGTCTGCTCTGCTTCACTTTCTTAAAGTCGTCCACCAATGAACGTTTCAAAATCTTGTCTATTAAATTAGGTTTATTTGAAATAGAAGCATTATAGACATCCGATAAGGTTTTGCTTAAATATTCTCCCGACATGTAGTAATAGGCGTCAATGATCATTGGTTTGCCTTCTATCTCATCGATCTTAAACTCCACATAATTCAACCCATCAGATGCCGACAACCTAAACAATAAATGATGTTCGCCTTTTCTATTTATTTTTGATTTTAAGAAATCAAAACTACCATCTTCACCAAGTTCTTGAAGCAATCTATCCCCATAATCAAATCGATTCAATAAACCTTCTTTAAAGCCTTCATTGAACTGTTTTACATAGGTTTCTTCAGACTCAATCAGAATTTGATCTAAGAGATATTGCTTGTTAAAAATATTATTGAAATACTTTGTTGTTCCATTGAACAAGGTAGAATCAATGGCTAATCCTACATAATTATAACGCAAAGTGTCTTTAGATCGATCTTGAGCATTTAGGAATCCTATTGAACAGATCAATACCAAAAACAATATTTTTTTCATTGAAGTATTTATCTTAAAGATGCGTTTAAATTCTTTTCAAAGGTCTGTTGTAACTTTTGCATGATCTTATCAATCTGTTTATCTGCAAGAGTTTTACTATCGTCCTGTAAAACAAAACTAACTGCGTAAGACTTTTTACCTTCTGGAAGGTTCTTACCTTGATAAACATCAAACAAATCTACTTGCTTTAGTAACTTTCTTTCAGATTGATGGGCTAATTGATAGATCTCTTTAAAAGTGATTTTATCGTCCAACAACAAGGCAAGATCTCTCTTTACTGCAGGGAATTTTGGCAATTCCTTTACCCTGACTTTTTTCTTTCCAATCAAGCCTAAAATGGTCGACCAATCAAAATCTGCGAATAATACTTCTTGCTTTATTCCAAATTCTTTTAGAACCTTTTTTCTAACAACACCTAAGTCAACTAGTTTGGTTTTTCCCAAGCTCAACGTAATTCCTTCAGAAAAAATATCAGATTTTACTGGAGTTGTTTTCAAGTTTGAAAGCCCCACTCTTTCCATAATCGAACTCACAATCCCTTTCAGATAAAAGAAATCTGAGTTTTGGGTAGCTAGCTTCCAACTTTCCTTTGATCGAGTCCCAGAGACAAATAATGTCAAGTGCTTTGATTCTGTATAACCGTTATCGTATTTATGATAGGTCTTACCAAACTCATAAAGTTTTAAAGAGCTATTCTTTCTGTTAATATTATAAGAAACAGACTCCAAACCACTAAACAGCAAGGATTGTCTCATCACTTTAAGATCATTACTCAAAGGATTTAACATTTCAACATTGTGCTCAGATTTCAAATTTTCAGACAAAGAAATATAATCTTCTTTCGTTAAAGAATTTGCCATGGTTTCATGGAATCCTAATGAAGTCAACTGATCAGCAACTATGTTTTCTACTTTAACACCTTGATCAGAATCAAAAGAGATAGAAGTGTTTAGTTTGTGTGAGAAATCGATGTTATTGTATCCGTAAACTCTCAAAATTTCCTCAATGATATCAGCTTCTCTTTGAACATCTACTCTGTAAGACGGAATAGTTAAACCAAGTCCACCAGCGGTTTCACTATTGATCTTGATCTCTAGAGATGCAAGAATATTCTTGATCACATCCTTGTCAATTTCTTGACCGATCAGTCTAAAGGCATTGTCGTAAGACAAGAAAACTTGGAAATCTTCCATTTTCTCCGGATAAAAATCCATGACATCCGAGGCAATTTTACCACCTGCATACTCTTCTATTAAAAGAGCGGCTCTTTTAAGAGCATATTCTGTAAAATTGATATCAATCCCTCTTTCAAAACGGAAAGAAGCATCCGTGTTTAATCCGTGTCTCTTAGCGGTTTTACGGACAGATACGGGATTAAAGAATGCACTCTCTAAAAAAACTGAAGTAGTAGTTTCTGTTACTCCAGATTTAAGACCACCAAAAACTCCCGCAATGCACAATGGATTAGATTCTGCATCACAGATCATAATATCATCCTCATGCAATTCTCTTTCTACTTCATCTAGTGTAGTGAATTTGGTTCCCTGTGGTAATGTTTGAACAACGATCTTATTTCCTTTGATCTGTCTTGCGTCAAAGGCATGTAAAGGTTGACCTAGTTCGTGCATCACATAGTTCGTGATGTCTACAATATTATTCTTTGGAGTTAATCCTATAGATTTTAATCTATTTTGAATCCATTCTGGAGAATCTTTCACCTCAACATCGGTGATTGAAATTCCGCAATATCTAGGTGCTTGCTCTTTTTTATCTACATCAACTTCAATACGAAGAGTCCTTTCATCTACATGGTAATCGCTTACAGAAGGCGAGATAAGTTCTAAATTGGTCCCCATCTGAATGAGTCCCGCTCTAAGATCTCTTGCCACACCGTAATGACTCATTGCATCTGCTCTATTCGGAGTTAATCCAATTTCAAATACTTCATCTATCTCTATATTAAATACCTCAGCTGCCGGCGTTCCAACTTTTAAGCTTTTATCTAATACCATGATTCCATCATGATCAGAACCTAAGCCAAGTTCGTCTTCGGCGCAGATCATTCCATGACTTTCTTCTCCTCTAATCTTACCTTTTTTGATCTTAAAACCTTCTCCTTTATCATCGTATAACATTGTACCAATGGTTGCCACCGGTACTTTTTGTCCGGCTGCCACATTCGGAGCTCCACAAACGATTTGAACGGGATCTCCTTGTCCGAGGTCTACAGTAGTCACTTTTAACCTATCTGCATTTGGATGTTGCTTACAGGTAATCACCTTACCAACAATCACACCTGCTAAGCTCCCTTTAATTGATTCCTGAGTTTCAATTCCTTCTACTTCTAAACCTAGGTCTGTCAATAGTTCACCTACTTTTTCAGCTTCCCAGTCTACTTGCAAGAATTGCTTTAACCAATTGTAAGATATCTTCATAGAATTTCTCTTCTGATTTAGCCGCAAATGTAAACTTTTTTTACTGATTTTTCCCATTAACAGGTACTTGTTGATATCTATTTGATATTTTCCAAAGAGCTCGAAAAAGAAGTTTTTGTAGCTTTACAAAATGAAAAAACCAGCAATTGTAGTCCTACTTTTAATTACGTTTAATTCCTATTCCCAATCTCAAAACAAAATGACACCAGAACAGATAGTTCAAGAGAACTTAGACTTCTACAATAATCGAGATATTAACGGTTTTATGACTTCTTTTTCTGAGAATATAAAGATTTATAATCTTGGAGACCCGAAACCAACTGTTATTGGCTTGGAAAATGTAAAAAAAGTCTACACCAATCTATTTGAGAAATCTCCTAAACTCTATTCAACAATTTTGAAACGAATCGTATTCGGGAATAGAGTCATTGATCATGAGAGTATTGCAGGAAGAAATGGGAATACTGAAGTCTTGGAGTTAGTTTTGATCTATGAGGTAAATGATCAAAAGATTTACAAAATAACTGTTTTAAGAAAATAGATTCATGTCTTATTGCGATTACACAAAAGTTCTCGATAGTTCTAATGTTCATAAAGTTTACCATGACACTCAATATGGTTTCCCTATTCATGATGATAATGAGCTTTTTGGGCGTCTGATCTTAGAGATCAATCAAGCAGGATTGTCTTGGAATACCATCTTAAACAAGAAAGAAAACTTCAGTAAAGCCTATTCTAATTTTGATGTTGAAACCGTTGCTAATTATAACGAATCAGAAAGAGAACGTCTTTTGAATGATGCTGGTATCATTAGAAATAAACTGAAAGTAAATGCTGCTATTCACAATGCACAAGTTATTCTTGATTTACAGAATGAATTCGGGTCTTTCGAAAAATGGTTAGATTATCAACACCCCAAAACAAAAGAAGAATGGGTGAAGCTATTTAAGAAAACATTCAAGTTTACCGGCGGAGAAATAACAAATGAATTTTTAATGAGTACAGGCTATTTAAAAGGAGCTCATGATGAAGATTGTCCGATTTTTAAGAAAATCCTAGGACTTAATCCGAACTGGAATCAATAAGGGTTAAAGGTTAAAGGTTAAAGGTTAAAGGTTAAAGGTTAATCTAACTTGATTCTTTTATAATCCTTCTCCTTTCTTCGAGAAATCCAACAATCCAACAATCTAACTAATATTCGACCAGATTCCTGTTCGCTTTGCTAATTCGGAATAAATCTTGCTAATCACTGCGTTTTCAGGCTTCGATAAATTGGGATCTTCCTCTAATAATTCTGCGGCTGCCTGTCTAGCTAAACTTAATATTGGAGTATCTTTTACGACATCGGCAATCTTCAAGTTTAAGACTCCGCTTTGTTGAGTACCCATAATATTTCCAGGTCCTCGTAATTTTAGATCAACTTCAGCAATTTTAAATCCATCTGAAGTTTCCACCATTGTTTGAAGTCTTGTCTTTGCTTCAGAAGACAGTTTGAAGCTAGATAACAAAACACAATAACTTTGATCGGCTCCACGTCCTACCCTTCCTCTTAATTGGTGTAACTGACTCAACCCAAATCGCTCTGCGCTTTCAATGACCATTACACTTGCATTCGGAACATTTACCCCTACTTCGATAACAGTTGTGGCTACCATAATCTGGGTTTCACCTTTTACAAAGCGTTGCATTTCAAACTCTTTGTCCTCGGCTTTCATTTTACCATGAACAATACTGATCTGATAGTTAGGTGACGGAAATTCTCTAGAGATACTTTCATAACCATCCATTAGATCTTTATAATCCATGGCTTCAGATTCCTGAATCAAGGGATAAACCACATAAACTTGTCTTCCTTTTGTAATCTCCTGTTTCATAAAGTTGAATACCGACAAGCGATTGCTGTCATATCGATGAACGGTTTTTACTTCTTTCCTACCCGGAGGTAGTTCGTCGATTACAGAAATATCAAGATCTCCATATACACTCATAGCCAAAGTTCTTGGGATCGGAGTTGCCGTCATAACTAGTATATGAGGCGGAATAGGCCCTCCAACCTCCCAATTGGGGAGGCTTTTTAGTTCAGTTGAGATTTTATCAAGCACCTCATCCAATTCAGAAATAACCTGTTCATTTGTAAACCTCACAATCTTAAAACCTAATTCTTCCAGGATTAATGTCCTTAATTCATCTGCCTTATGCTGTTCTTCTTGTAAATGATATTTACCGTCAACCTCAACAATGAGTCTTTTAGAAAGAGCAACAAAATCAACAATAAATGTATCAATTATGTGCTGTCTTCTAAATTTTATATCCAGCTTCTTTCCCTTAAGACTTTCCCAGAGTATTTGTTCTGCTACAGTTGTATTTTTCTTGCGTTCCTTTTGAAATTCACGTATCAATTTATAAGAAGAAGGTCTTGCTGTCATATACTTGTGGCGGATCACAGAGATTTCCTTCCCTTTGGGAAGGACTAAGGATGGGCTTCCTTTTTGCCACATTTTGGAACGTTGGGCTACACCAAATCTATGTTGTTCATCAATAATTGCAATTCCTAAATTCTGGTATTGAACTTTATCCTCTAACAAAGCATGAGTCCCAATGAGTATTTTCAAGTCTCCATTTTGAAGTCCACTGTGAATCTCTTTCCTTTTCTTGGTTTTCGTAGACCCCGTTAATAATTCGACAGTCACCGAAGTATCTTTTAGCAATTCTTGTATTGAATTAAAATGTTGCGTCGCCAAGATCTCGGTTGGAGCCATAATAGTTGCTTGAAATCCATTGTCTATTGCTAACAACATGGTTAATAAAGCAACAATGGTTTTTCCAGATCCCACATCTCCTTGCAAAAGTCGATTCATATGAGCATTAGACTTCACATCTTTACGGATCTCCTTCAATACGCGCTTTTGAGCGTTTGTCAGATCAAATGGTAGATGATGTTTGTAGAACTGATTAAAATTCTCACCTACTTCATTAAAAACATAACCTTTGATCTTATTTTTTCTGATCAACTTTTTTCTTAATAATTGAAGTTGAATATAAAAGAGTTCTTCAAACTTTAATCTATATTGAGCTTTCGCCAATAATTCAGGATTTTTTGGAAAGTGAATATTCAATAATGATTGACGCTTGTCTAGAAGATCATATTGTTGTAAAAAAGAATCTGATAAGCTCTCTCCAAGTTGCTCAAATATTTGTTGAAGCAGGTTTTGTAAATAGCCTCTAAATACTTTATTGCTTACTCCACTATTTACCAGCTTCTCTGTTGAAGAATATACCGGTTGTAATTGTGTCTGGAGTTTTCTCTTATAGTCGTCTACAAGATCCATTTCTGGATGAACGATAGAAAAATTCCTATTGAATTCATTTAACTTTCCGTAAACAACATATGGAACATTTAACTTAATTGAATCTTTTATCCATTTATGACCTTTGAACCAAACCAATTCCATCGTACCTGTTTCATCCTGAAACTTTGCTACTAATCTTTTCCCTCTTTTTTGAGTCACTTCTTGTAAAGAACTGATCCTACCAATAACTTGAATATCAGCATTATTATTGACCAAATCAGCAATTTTGTAAAATTTTGTTCGATCAATGTACCTGTAAGGAAAAAAGTGGAGTAAATCATGTAACCTATTGAGCCCTAACTCTGCTGAGAGCAAGCCAGCTCTAGCATTGCTGATGCCTTTTATATATGTTAAAGGGTTATTTAAGTTCAATATTTCCGCTTTACAAGGCGAATTTAATGATTTCAAAAGACAATTTTTTCTTTGTTTTCTTGGTTGTACGGAGATTTTTTGCTTTATTTGGCAAACGTATATCGTTAATCTAGGTCCCCTAAGACGAAACTTTATATAGTACTCCTAACAATCTGTTTCGTTGGTTTTGCCCCAATAAGTGCGCAAAAATCCAACCAGAAAAACGACCCCGGTAGGACCGTAGGTGTATCTGTATCCCCATCACATTTCCATTTCAAACAAAAACAAGGTGAAGTTAAAACCTATGATATTACTATTAAAAATAGTACGTCTACATCTAAGGAGTTTAACATTAATATATACGACTTTGATATGAACGGAAAAGGTAAGAGTAGTTTCTTACCTGCAGGAAGAGGGAAATTTTCGTTAGCTAAATGGGTGAACATCTCTCCTACTTTTGTTCAATTGAAGCCATTTGAAAACAAAAAAGTAAAAGTTACGGTAAGCGTTCCTTCAGATGATTCTGGAAGAAAAGCTGCTTGGTCTATCTTAATGGTAGAGCAACAAGCCCCAAGAAATAATCTATTAAATACGTCAAGAGACGGTAACACAATTGCTTTAGGTATAGTGCCAACATTTGCATTTGGAGTATTCGCTTATCAGAATCCTCCCAATGTATTGGTAAACAAAGTAGAATTCACAGATTTTCAGATCAAAGAAGGAAATACTGGGAAAGCTTTGTATATCGAGGTGCAAAACCAAGGTGATGGTATTGCATATTGTACTTCATATATAGACTTAACAAATCTAGATACTGGAGAACAGCAACGTTTAAAAGTCAAGAACTTTACAATAGTTCCAGAACTTGTGCGAGATTTTAATTTTACCCTACCTAAAAATTTACCCAAAGGAAAATACTTAGCAGTTGGAGTTCTTGATTACGAGAGCTCAGATGAAATTCAAGCTGCTAGGATGGAATTTGAAATTAATTAACCTAAATATTTATTAACCCCCTTTAAAATCGATTTATTATGAGGAAACAATCAAAATTACTATTAACTCTCCTGATGTTAGTTGGGTTTGTTGGTGTATCCAACGCACAGCTAATAGATGAGAAAGACGTTACTGTAACGTTGGATTTACAACCTGTTCTGCAGTTGGATATGACTACTGCAAATCAGTTGGAGTTTGTATTCGATGACATCAACGAATATTATGCTGGAATTACTCAGTACGCTGCTACTATCCTAAAAGTTAGCTCTACTGTAAGTTGGGATTTATATGCTGTTGGTAGATCTTCTGGATCTACAGCTGCTGGATTCTGGGATCAGCAAATCGACTACGGTAACAACAACACGAATGCAATTGATCAATTGCCTTTAAGTCTGTTAGAATTAAGACAGTCTCAGCCAAATAATGGTGCTGCTGCTGCTACAGGTACTTTTACTGATTATAGCGCTGCATTCTCTGCTAACGGTACTGTAAGTGCTGCAAACAGTTTATTTACAAACGCTGATGGAAGTATTACTCCTCCGACTGCTGCTGATAAGTATATCGCTGGTCACGCTGGTACAACTGGTGTTGCTGGAGATGACTTTATGCCAGGTGGATCTTACTTAACTCAAACTGGAATTACTTCTGACTACTACTATGCAATTGATTATAGAATTTTGCCAGGTTTACCTGCAATTTTCCCAAATGCAGCTAGTGCTGATGGAGCAACTGCTCAAGATATTGTAACATCTAACGCTGCTGGTAACTATGCAGAGCCAGGTGTATATACAATGTACGTTCAATATGTATTGTTAGAAGACCAATAGTCTTTCACATATAATATTTATATTTGGGATGTGGCTCTTTTGAGTTACATCCCTTTTAATTACAATCACCCATGAAAACGGCCTTCCGATTTCTTACACTTACTTTCGCTCTCAGCATACTTTCTTTTAAAGTAAATGCCCAAGTGCATTGTGGTTCTGTCGCTATTGTTCCCAATAGCTCAGTGAATCAAGTGGTCGTTTTTGATGATTTTACTAAATATAATGGAGGTGTTACCATTAATAGTGTAACACGCATAAGAATTACTGTTGAAGATCAAACGGTACCTGATCCTCTTTGTTCTTGGAACCTTAGAATGTTTGTAGAAAACAATTCTGGTGCTGGAACTCCCGTTGATGAATGGGAAGAACTTACTGCCTACGGTAATGGTAATGCTGATAATCCAAAGATCAGTGCCTTACAAATTAGAGTGAGAAATACTTGTGCAACCTCTCCTGCTGATAACACCTTTCAATCCTTTAATACGACTGCAGATATCTTAGATATCATTGCACAAATGCTTCCGGTCACTCCGGCTGGTACCTGTACTCAAAATGTAAATGGACCTGGTAGTTATCTCACAAACTTTGACGAATTTACATTTGATATAGATATACGATTAAATCCAGGTTTCCAATACAATCCGGGAATCTATAACCTAAATATTCGTTTTCGATTGGAAGAAAACATATAGCATTGAGATTTTTGTTGTCCTCTTTAAAGTCTGTATTTATTATACCAGTGCTCACTGCTCTCCTATTTAGCAGTAATTTTACCTATTCCCAAAATACAAACAATACTCAAGCAAAAGATACTGTTCCCTTTATTCGATTTGGGAACATCTCAACAAAATTTACACGTCCCTCTTTCGAGCTTAAAAAAGGTAGCATTGTATCCAATGTTTTGAAAGTTGTGAATCATGACCAAAGAGTTGTGAATTTCACTGTGGACGCCCTATTTCCAGCAGGTTGGACGAGAATTGACGATGCGAATAAGCTCTATACGGTAAGGCCCAAGGATACCATCATTGTACCGATTATTATATCCCCTGCTAAATTGATTAATGGTGATACAGAAATTGTGATCAACACCTTTATCATCGATCAAGATGGTCAGCAGATCGGGAATAATTTCTTTACTCTTACAACCACAAAAAAAGTTGCCTGGGGAATAGGATTAAAAAATAATACCACATTTTATTTTAAAAATGAGGAGAATTTTAAAGATTTTAAGTTCTCTATTGATAATAGTGGTAATTATAAACAAGACATTTATCTAAATTTTACCATACCAAGAAACGATCTTGTCCTCGCCGACTCATTATCGGAACCCATAAAAGATCCTAGTAAGACCTTTTCATTGGATGCTGGTGAAAGCAGAGAATTTGAATATCGCGCTATCGCGACCACTTTTAATGAGAGAAATAAGAAAAGGATCTCAATAAACAACTATAATCCTATGACGAATACAGAGCGTTTAACTCGTATTCTAATGATAAATAGTAGTGAACCTAGAATTAAGAAGACTGAATTACAAAAGAGAACCAAAGTCAATTTTGTGAAACTGCCTAACGAAATTGAATTAAACCCTTACGGTTATCCCAATTTACCTCTTATTGTTGATTTAAATGCTCAAAATGTACTAGATGAACGAAGTTTTTTATCTCTTAATTTACAAGGGTTTAAACAGCTTGATGAATCTGCAAGTTTGATCTATTTTACCCAATTTAACTATAGTAATAGCTTTTTTACCAATAATGTATTTAGAAATGCCCCTTGGTATGTGGGTTATTTTGATGAGAAAAAAACGATTGAAATTGGTCAGGTGAATGGAGATCTTATCGGTGCAGCTGCTGCTGGTAAAGGGATCAAAGCTTCTTATCGATTTAGTGAGCAACACAGAGCAGGTGTGTTTTATGTGAATTCTGCAGGAATATTAAAGACAAATCAAGGGATTACAAGTTATGGTGGTTGGTATCGATTAAAATATAATGAAGATATCAGAATGAATGCTAGTGTGGGAAGAAGTGAGAATAACCTTATTAATAGAACTTCAACCGTGGCCACTGTTCAACCAACGGTGAGATTTCTAAACAATCATTCCTTATCTCTTTTAGGAGGATATAACATATTGGAGTTTGAAAGAAATAACAATACGATCACAAGAAATGGTATGTTGGTAGGAACCAACTATTCCTCTTCCTTATGGGATAGAAGGCTTAGAGCTAATTTTAATTTCAGGTTTAGTGATCGAAATTTTAGTAATGGATCTAACCAAAGACTCTTTGTAAACCAAAGAACTACGTATGACCTTACCAAGGATTGGTTATTGATCTTTGCAGGTAATTATCAAAAGATCGGAATTTTTAATGCCAATTCAGACCAATTTCTCTTTAATCAAGAAACCTTGTTCTCCAACGTTTCCTTATCTAAAAGAACTCCCACAGGATCTTATCAACCTGGATTATTCTATGAATACAGAGATTTTCCTAATAATGCATTCTCCACAAGAGGGGTAAACTTTAGATATGCAACCTTTGATATCGACAATAATTATCTATCATCAGTGTTCTTAAGGGCAGGTTACGCAAGGCCTAGAGGAGGAAATGGAATTGATATTAGAGAATATTTTAGTTTTGAAGTTAATGGTCTATTTCGATATAGAACATGGAATGTAACCGCAAGATATAACTTGGGTACTTTCTCTGCGATCACATTGCAACAGAATCAAAATGATAATTTGACACCGCAATCCATAAGATTATCACTGCAAAATCAATACATCTTTGCGGATAGACATTTCGTTATCGAACCAAGTGTCATTTATAGTTTTAATAATATTTTTAAGAATCATACCTTAGGGATGTTCCCACAGTTCTATTATTTCACGGATTCTGGTTGGAGATTCGGAATAAGCGCCAACTATATTTACACTTCAAGTGATTTTAGCTCTGTTTTCGACTTTAACGATCCGAACAATCTAAATCAACAAAACTTGGGCCCTACGGTAAACTAAGACTTTAATCTTAACTTTAATTTGAGAAAAGAATTTGGTGTTCCAATTCCATTTACGAAGCCTGAAGCTGCTACCACAAAGGTGGTTGCCTTTCTTGATATTAACGGAAACGGAACCAAGGAAAGAGATGAAACCAGTCTTCAAAATGTGGTTGTCAAATTCAATAGAGATGAAGTAATCACCAATTTTGATGGTGAAGCTACAGTTAAGAACATAAAATTTGATAAATACAAACTAGATGTTTTGTCCCTTGAAGAGATCGAAGGTTGGTTCCCTAATGTTCAAGATTCTATTCTAGTTGAGAATGACGCAATCACCTATATCCCATTCGTTCGCGGAGTTAAAGTTTACGGAGATGTCATAGTAGACAGACAGAAAATTGCGATCACAGATGAAAAACCACTTGATTTATCAAGGATTAAGATAAGCGCTGTAAAAGGTGACAAAATTTATAATACACTTACGAATTCAGATGGTCGATTTGAATTTTACCTTCCTTTTGGAGAATATACCATTACTATGGATGAAGGAATCTTAGGGGAACGCTTCCGTGTTACTCGAAACAATCTTAATGTCCGACTTAGAAATAATCAAGACGGAGCCTATGTTTCTTTTTATATCGTAGAAAAACGACGAAAGGTCATATTCAAGGACTTTACCAAGAAAAAACAAAATTAACTTAGAAATTTGAAGCCCAAGCTTTTGATTGTGAAATGAAAAAATTCACGTAGCTTTGTGCGCTAAATTTTTCCACCGTGAGACTCCATAGAAACCTAGTTTTTACTGTAATTGATAGTATAAACGAAATATTTAATGAAGATGTTTATGCTGATAAAGCTGTTGAAAAGGCTTTAAAGAGAGATAAACGTTGGGGAAGTCGCGATCGTAGATTTGTCGCTGAAACTATCTATGATATTGTACGCTGGAAAAGACTTTATGCTGAAATCGCGGATGTTAAAGAACCTTTTAGCAGACCTAACTTATGGAGACTATTTAGCGTATGGTGTGTCTTAAAAGGAATTCAATTGCCAGATTGGAAGCAGATTGAACCCACTCCAACGAGACGTATCAAAGGAAAATTTGACGAATTGTCAAAGATCAGAAAGTTCAGAGAATCTATTCCAGATTGGATCGATGAGCTTTGTGTAACCGAGTTAGGAGAAGAAGTATGGACCAAAGAAATGGCTGCACTCAACAAACAAGCTGAGGTTATCCTCCGAACAAATACCTTGAATATTTCCAAAGAGCAATTACGCAAAGAATTGGCTAAAGAGGAGATCAATGCTGAGCCTATTAAAGGTTATGATTCTGCTCTAAAGCTTGTTGAAAGAGCTAATGTATTTAAAACACAGTCCTTTAAAAAGGGGTATTTTGAGGTTCAAGATGCATCCTCTCAACTTGTAGCGGAATATTTGGATGTAGAACCCGGAATGAAAGTGGTAGATACTTGTGCGGGTGCAGGTGGAAAAACGCTACATATTGCTTCATTAATGAAGAACAAGGGACAGATCATAGCAATGGACATCTATGAAAGTAAGCTTAGAAAGCTCAAAATTCGAGCAAAAAGAAATAAGGTTCATAATATAGATACCCGGGTAATTGATTCTACCAAACCTATCAAAAAGCTTTATAAGAAGGCAGATAGAGTTCTAATAGATGCTCCCTGTTCTGGCTTAGGAGTCTTGCGAAGAAATCCAGATTCTAAATGGAAATTAGAACCTGAATTCTTAGATAACATCAAAGATGTTCAACAAAGTATTCTTCAACAATACTCTAAAATGGTCAAACCAGGTGGTTTATT
>CAZDKB010000016.1:0-35280 GCA_964505885.1 uncultured Flavobacterium sp. | reverse complement strand
GTTGCTATTGCTCTTATCTATTTAGCATTTGGAGAAGATAACTTTCAATATTCTTTGCTCTTTTTCATTTTAGGGATTGCTTCCATTGCAGCAGCCATCAAATATACTGTTGGGAAATCTGCTTATGGATATAGTGGTTTTGGAGACCTATTTGTATTTCTATTTTTCGGACTTCTGAGTGTCCTTGGGTCTTATTTCTTATTTACCCAACAGATTGATTATTGGGTTTTCTTACCTACATTTACAGTTGGGTGTTTAAGCACTGCGGTTCTCAATTTGAATAATATGAGAGACAGAGAGAATGACAAGAAATCTGGTAAGAATACGATTGTGGTTAAGATAGGTGCGCAATTTGCAAAGTACTATCATTATTACCTAATCGGGTCTTCTCTGCTTTTTGCTTTATTATACACATCCATCACTTTATATAGTCCTTTACAATACCTATATATTATAGCATACATTCCATTGCTAAACCATCTTTATTTTGTTTACAAAAATAAGGAAGAGTCTGAGTTAGATGGTCAATTGAAAGTAGTTGCATTGAGTACTTTTTTGTTTGCTCTTCTTTTTGGAATTGGGCAAGTTTTGTAATTTTAAAAGATAACCAAAGTTCACATGAAAACAGTTAAGATAGTTCTAGGGATACTCATCGTAATTACCGTTGCATTTTTTTGCACAGGACTGGTCGTTAAAGAGAATAAATACACCTGTGAGATAACCATAAATAAACCTGTGGCAGAGACCTTTCAACTCTTTTCAGATCAGAGCCTGGTGAAAGAGTGGATTCCAGAGATCACAAGCATAGAATCTATCGATATGAAACCTGGGATGGTGGGAAGTGAGTACAGAGTGATGATGGACAACGAAGGTATAGTTTTATCTAAAAAAGAAAAGATACTGGCTTATGTGAAAGATGAGAAAGTAACTTATTATTATGACGCCGAAGCTGTTTTTAAAACAGATGACTTTTCATTTAGCTCAAACGGTCAAACTACGACCATCACCTTAGAATCAGCTTACTCTGGGAAGTCCTATTTGTTGAGTTGTGTATTTCCATATTTCAAAGGAACCTTTAAAGATGTAGATGTTGAAAATCTTGCTAACTTTAAGGAATTCGCAGAAAAACAATAATCATGAATGAAAATACAGTAGGATGGTTTGAGATTCCCGTATTAGATATGGATCGAGCAAAAGCGTTCTACGAAACTGTGTTTCAGTTTCAAATTTCTGTTCATGATCTTGACGGATTAGTAATGGGCTGGTTTCCCCAACCGAAAGAAAATGCTTACGGTGCGTCAGGATCCTTAGTATTGCACGAAGAATATATTCCTTCAAATCAAAAGGGAGCTTTGATCTACTTTAATATTCCATCTGGAGATATGACTAACGAACTGAGCAGGGTTGAAAGTGTTGGAGGAAAAGTTTTAAAGGATAAAACATTAATTTCTAAGGAAACTGGATACATGGCTCTTGTATTGGATTCTGAAGGAAATAGAATTGCACTTTATCATCGTTAGTATTTATGAGTATAGAGATCAGAAGAGCAAATAGGCAGGACGTTGAATCTATTTCATTCCTTGGGCAAGTTACCTTTAGGGAAACTTTTGGTCACCTTTTTCGCGACCCACAAGATCTTACCGATTATTTAATAAGAACATTTTCTGAAGAAAAAATTAGAAGCAGCTTTGAAAATAGCAATAATGCTTTTTGGCTTGCTTTAGAAGATGGAATACCGGTGGGATATGGAAAGCTTAAATGCAAAGAGGATCTCGAATCTATAGGGCTAAAAGATGTTTCACAATTGCAAAAGATCTATGTACTTAAAGATCATCTCTCTAAAAGAATTGGTTTGAAAATACAAGAAGCAATGCTTTTGGAAGCAATGAATATAGGTAGTGATGTGATTTGGTTATCCGTCTTAAAAGAGAACGCGAGAGCTATTGGATTTTACTTAAAGAATGGTTTTGAAATACAAGGAGAGCACGATTTTCAAATTGGAAAAGAACTATTTCACTTTCATATCATGACTAAAAATCTATAGAATGAAAGCGAGTTACCGTAAATATATTTTAAACTTTAAACGTCCTAGTGGAACTTCTAGAGGAGTGCTTGTTACCAAAGAAACTTGGTTTATTATTCTTCATCAAGATGAGAGAGTTGGAATAGGTGAATGTGGTATTTTAAGATCTTTAAGCGTTGACGATAGACCAGACTATGAAGATAAACTGAAATGGACATGCAAGAATATTGAGTTAGGCTTGGAAGCCTTGCTCGAAGAACTGGTAGAATTTCCAAGTATACAATTCGGATTAGAACAGGCCTACCTTTCATTACAAAGTGCATCGCCCTATGAGTTATTCCCGTCAGCGTTTACAGAATCAAAGGTGGGGATCAGCATCAATGGGCTTATTTGGATGGGGGATGAAGATTTTATGAAAGCTCAGATTAAGGAGAAGTTAGAAGCTGGCTTTGATTGCATAAAAATGAAGATCGGTGCGATCGATTTCGAATCTGAATTAAGTTTGTTGAAATCGATAAGAAAAGAATTCTCACCTTCAGATATTGAACTAAGAGTAGATGCCAATGGAGCTTTTGCACCAAATCAAGCCTTAAAGAAATTGGATCAACTTTCAAAATTTCATCTTCATTCCATAGAACAGCCAATTAAACAAGGACAGTTTGAAGAAATGGCAATACTATGCGAACAAACACCTCTCCCCATTGCTCTGGATGAGGAATTGATTGGTGTTTTTGATCCTGTGAAGAAGAGAGAATTGTTACAACAGATCAATTCGCAGTATATTATTTTAAAACCCAGTTTGATCGGTGGCTTTAAAGGATCTAAAGAATGGATAGATCTTGCAGAAGATCAAAGTATAGGTTGGTGGGTTACCAGCGCTCTCGAAAGTAATATAGGCTTGAATGCAATCTCTCAATGGACATTCACCTTGAACTCTAAAACGCCACAAGGGTTGGGTACAGGAAGCTTGTTTACCAATAATTTTGAGAGTCCGTTAGAAGTAAAAAACGGATATTTGCATTATAACAAATCAAAAAACTGGAATTTTAATTTAGAATAACATGAATTATTTACAATCGGGGTTTAAGGGGAAGAATGAGTTTTGGATGTATTTCGTCATGTTTTTCTTGGTACTAGCGGCCAATGTATTTGGTCAGATTCCATTGACTATTGTTGCAGTAATGCAGGTGGAGGGAGATATGACAAAATTGGCTGAGAGTAATCAGTTAGCGGATATTGGGATCAATTCTAATCTTTACTTGTTTTTGGTGTTGTTAGCTTTTATCGCAAGCTTCTTTGTGTTTATTTTGGCTTTGAAGGTAATGCACAAGAAAAAATTAAAATGGGTGGTCACCTCTAGAAATAAAGTGGATTGGTCACGTATTGGTTTTGGTGCTTTGATCTGGGGTTTTGTTCTAGTGGCTTCTACGAGTCTTGACATTTATCTCAGTCCGGAGGATTATGTTTGGAATTTTAAACCAGAAAGTTTCGCTGTTCTTTTCTTAGTAGCAGTAGTTTGTATTCCTATTCAGACAACCTTAGAGGAATTATTGTTTAGAGGATATTATATGCAAGGAATGGCAATATGGCTAAAGAACAAATGGATTCCACTGGTCGTGATGTCCTGTGTTTTTGGACTATTACACGGATTCAATCCAGAAGTAGCCAAATTAGGATATTTAATATTGATCTTTTATATCGCTAGTGGCTTTTTCTTTGGGGTAGTAACCCTTTTGGATGAAGGAACAGAGCTTGCTATAGGAATGCATGCAATTAATAATATCATCGCGGCATTATTTGTAACCGCCAATTGGACGGTGTTTCAAACGGATGCTATGTATGTGGATGTTTCGGAGCCATCCATTACTTTTGAAATGTTCTTACCTCTAATCGTTTTATATCCTTTAACCATCTTAATCCTTTCCAAAAAATACGGATGGAAGAATTGGAAGGAAAAACTATTCGGAGAGGTAGAGCAACCAGCAGAACAAGACTTGATCGATGAAATTGGTTCATAAGGATTTCCAACTCAACAATCTTACTTTTTCCTCTTCAGAGGAATTGATAGTTTATTCAAAAACTATATCAGAGGCTCTGCACTCATTATTAATAGACTGGTTCTCTTCTTCAGACCATATGATGGTGAATACCTCAGGATCAACAGGAAAGCCTAAACCGATCGAACTCAGAAAAGAGTATATGATTAACTCAGCCAAGGCTACAGGAGACTTTTTTGATCTCAAGGAAAAGACTACAGCGCTGTGCTGTTTACCGATAGAGTATATCGCAGGGAAAATGATGATGATTAGAGCCTTGACCCTAGGTTGGCATATCGATGTTGTTGATCCTAGTTCTGAACCCTTGAAGGATCTAGATAAATTCTATGATTTTAGTGCTATGGTTCCGTTGCAATTGAGAAACTCACTAAATCAATTAAATCTTATAGGTACCCTTATTGTTGGAGGCGGAGCAGTTTCTTCTGATTTGGAAAAAGGAATTCAATCGCTTTCTACGAAAATTTATGCAACCTATGCAATGACGGAAACCATTACCCACATCGCTTTAAAACCATTGAATGTCATCTCGAGCGAAGTAGAGAGATCTCACTATAAAACACTACCAAACGTTTCCATTTCCACCGACTCTAGAAATTGTCTTGTCATTGAAGCTCCTAAAGTATCCGATGATAAAGTCATCACAAATGATATTGTAGAAATTCTTTCAGAAAACGAGTTCAAGTGGAAAGGAAGATTTGACAATGTGATCAATTCGGGAGGGGTGAAGTTATATCCAGAAGAAATTGAGATAAAATTATCAAACCTAATCAGTTCTCGATTTTTTGTAGCTGGTGTTCCAGATGACATTCTAGGTGAAAAGTTGATTTTGATTGTAGAGGGAACTGAAGGTGATTTTGACCCCAGTTTATTACAAGATCTTAGAGGTAATAGCTTACATTCTTATCAGATTCCTAAGACAATTTATAATGTGTCTCAGTTCGTTGAAACTGAAACTGGAAAGATCCAAAGACCTGAAACTCTGAAAAGAATTAAATTCTTATGATTCCATAGAATGATATACGTTCTGTACATCATCGTCTTCTTCTAATTTTTCTAATAGTTTTTCAACATCTGCCTGTTGTTCCTCACTTAATTTGGTGGTTGATGTTGGGATTCTTTCAAATCCGGATGAAATGATCTCTACATTGTTCTCCTCAAAGAATGATTGCAAAGCACCAAATTGTTCAAAAGGAGCATACACGATAATTCCTTCTTCATCATCAAAGACTTCTTCTACATCAAAATCGATTAACTCTAATTCAAGCTCTTCCATATCAATTGAGATGTCCTCTTTCTTCACAGTGAAGTTACAGGTATGATCAAACATAAAAACAACCGAACCCGATGTTCCCAGGTTTCCGTTACACTTATTAAAAGCTGCTCGCACGTTGGCTACTGTTCTATTGTTATTATTTGTAGCTGTTTCTACTACAATTGCAACTCCGTGAGGAGCATATCCCTCAAATAGAACTTCTTTATAGTTGGCAGTGTCTTTGTCTGAAGCTTTTTTGATGGCGCGTTCAACATTGTCTTTCGGCATGTTGGCTGCTTTCGCATTCTGAATAACAGCTCTTAATCGTGAATTGGTTTCAGGATTAGGGCCGCCCTCTTTCACGGCCATTACAATATCTTTTCCAATACGAGTGAAGGTTTTTGCCATTGCAGACCAACGCTTCATCTTACGTGCTTTTCTAAATTCGAACGCTCTTCCCATTCCTTATCGGTTTCTAAAATTTGATGAACAAAAGTAAAAAAATGAAATGCCTTTTACAACTTCAATCTAAGACAGTAGTTTATAAGTTTGTTTGGCAATCTCTAGTTCTTCATTAGTGGGAATTACCAAAACTTTTACAGGGTTTCCTTCTTTTTGAATTTCCATGATTTCTTTAGATCGAAGTTGGTTTTTTTCTTGGTCTAAAGTTATACCTAAGTAGTCAAGGTGCCCACAAACCAATTCTCTCATATAAGATGAATTCTCTCCGATGCCGGCGGTAAAAATGATTGCATCCAACCCGTTGAGAGCTGCTATATAAGAGCCAATATATTTTTTAATACGATATGCAGTTAGGTCTAATGCATTCAAGCAATCTTGATCTCCATTGCAAGAGGCCTTCTCAATTTCTCTCAGATCAGAGAAACCTGTTAATCCTTTTAATCCAGATTCTTTTTGAAGAACATTATTGATCTTTTCCATGCTCATTCCTAACTTATTGTGCATATAAAAGATCACAGATTGATCGATATCACCGGATCTTGTTCCCATGACCAATCCATTCATCGGACCAAAACCTAGAGAGGTATCTACAGATTTTCTATTGTTAATCGCAGTAATACTGCATCCATTACCCAAATGTACACTTATGATCTTGCTGTTCTTTTTATTCAAATATTCGATTGCTTTTTCCGAGACATATTTATGGCTGGTTCCATGAAATCCATAAGAACGAATCTTTGATTTATCAAGGAATCTTTTCGGAATTGCATATTGATAGGCTTGCCTTGGAAGAGTTTGGTAAAAAGCTGTGTCGAAGACGGCAATTTGCTGGGCTTCAGGAAAAACATTTTCCGCAATTTCAATTCCGGTTAAATTAGCAGGGTTGTGAAGAGGTGCTAAATCGAATAGCTCACGAATATTATTTTTTACTTCCTCATTGATCAAAGTAGTTGCTGTGAATTTACTTCCACCATGAACTACCCGATGACCCACAGCCACAATTTCTGATCTCTCTTTGATCACTCCATGGTTACTTTCTAATAGAGTAGATGCAATCTTGTTCATTCCTTCTGCATGATCCAGAATAGAGAGGGTTTCTTGGTGTTGGAAATCTTTTTTCTTATAGCTAAGTATTGCATCAGAAAAACCAATTCTTTCCACTTGCCCAGAGCATTTTACCTGTCCGCTTGGCATTTCTATCAATTGATATTTGATAGAAGAAGATCCAGCATTGATAACGAGTATGTTCATTTTATCCTTGTTCTGCTTGTATTGCGGTTAATAGAACTGTGTTGAAAATATCATCTACTGTACAACCTCTGCTCAGATCATTTACAGGCTTATTTAGACCTTGTAACATAGGTCCAATTGCCAATGCTCCTGTTTCTCTTTGTATTGCCTTGTAGGTATTGTTCCCAGTATTCAGATCTGGAAATATCAATACTGACGCTTGTCCGGCTACATCAGAATCAGGAAGTTTTGTTTTAGCGACCGAAATATCTACAGCAGCATCATATTGTATAGGTCCTTCTATTTTCAGGTGAGGATATTTTTCTTTCACCATCTCAGTTGCTGTTCTGACTTTTTCAACTTCTTCACCTTTTCCTGAGGTTCCAGATGAATAAGATAGCATAGCCACTTTAGCATTGATTCCGAAAGCTTCCGAAGACTGTGCTGAAGATACTGCGATCTCTGCCAATTGTTCTGCATTCGGATTTGGATTTACGGCGCAATCTCCCATAACGGATACTCTGTCTGGTAAACACATAAAGAATACCGAAGATACAACTGAGACTCCTGGTTTGGTTTTGATCAACTGTAAGGCAGGTCTAATCGTGTGCATCGTGGTATGAATAGCCCCAGAAACCATTCCGTCTGCCAAACCATTTAAGATCATTAAGGTTCCATAGTAGGAAACATCAGGAACGAGGTCTTTCGCAGTTGTTTCTGTCATGCCTTTATGTTTTCTGGCTTCATAAAGTGTTTTGGCAAAGGATTCATTGTGAATAGAGTCCTCTGGATTTAAGACTTGAATTTTATCAAAATTCAGTTCGAGACCTAATTGTATGGCCTTGCTTTTTATGGTCTCCTTATTTCCTAATAAGGTAAGGTCTACAATATCTAGCAATTGCAATCTGTAAGCAGCTCTGATAATTCTCTCTTCCTCACCTTCGGGCAATACGATATGTTTTCTGTTCTGCTTCGCTCTTTGAAGCATGTTATACTGAAACATTCGAGGTGTGATCTTATCAGAAGTATAAGAGGTCAAAGAAGCAGACAATCTATCGGCATTGACATAGGTGTTAAAAACATCCAATGCAATTTGTATTTTCTTTTTATTCGAAGAATAGATTTTCGACTGCACAGCTCCTACTTGATTAGCTATGCTGAAGGTATTTTCTTGCACTGAGATAATAGGAACCGAAGATCTCACTCCCTCGATCAATTTAAGAATGGGTTCTTCAGGAATTAGGTTGCCTGTTAGGATAATTCCTGCAACTTTCGGGTAATTACTGGATACATGAGCTTGAAGTGCCCCTAAAATGATATCTGCTCTATCGCCAGGAGTAATAACCAGAGTATCTTCTTTCAAATGAATCAAATAATGATGTAATTGCATGGCTCCAGTTGTAAAAGTACCAATGCTATTATCCAAAGATGATTCTCCGAATAAAGTCTTCCCATTTAGAGCTTCGCAAACCTCTCTTACAGTTGGATTTGCTAAGAAATCTACTTTAGGGATAATATCTATGTTGACAGATTTAGGAATTTTTTTACCTAATTTCTTTTTAAGTTCATTAATATCATCTCTATTAACCTTGTTGGCAACGATCCCGATGACATCTACTTCTTCGATAAAAGACTGATAGCTTATCACTAAAGAATCTGCCAAATCTTCCAACTCTTTACCGGAACCAGAACCAACGATCATCGCAGGGATACCCAAGTTTTTGGCAATGGTTAGATTCATGTCTAGCTCGGCAAAGGAACTTTCACCAGAAAAATCGCTTCCCTCAACCAAGACATAATCAAATTCTGATTCTAATTGTTTGAATCGTTCAATTACCGTATTCAACACTTCATCCATCTTGTCTTGAGCGATCAATTGGATTACCTCTTTCTGAGTATATGCATAGCATTCTTCATAATTGAGGTTCAGTTTAAAATACTCAATCGCAGTTTTGGTATGATGATCAACATCAGAATAATGATTTTCATTGATCACTGGTCTGAAATAGCCCACCTTGGCCGACTTCGTCAGCATCATTTGTAAGACACCTAAAGACAACAGGGATTTACCACTTTTGGGTTCGGAAGTGGCAATATAGATGGATTTACTCATAGAATTTTATCAAATGGTTCTGCTCAAACAAATCTCTTTCAATTTATAAAGAACAGTAATGACTTTTATCAGGTATGTTCAATTAAACTTGAATTACCCCCAAGTTAAACTTTTTCTCAATAGGGGCATGGTTAGCAGCTTCAATTCCCATAGAGATCCATTTTCTAGTATCTAAAGGATTGATCACGGCATCTGTCCAGATCCTTGCGGCTGCATAATAAGGGGAGATCTGTTTGTCATATCTCGATTTGATCTTATCGAATAATTCTGCTTCTTTTTCTTTAGTGATCTCTTCTCCCTTTTTCTTTAGAGCAGCGGTTTCAATTTGCAATAGAACTTTAGCGGCAGAATTTCCACTCATCACGGCAAGTTCTGCACTTGGCCATGCAACGATCAATCTTGGGTCATAAGCTTTCCCACACATTGCATAGTTACCAGCACCATAGGAATTACCAATAACAACTGTAAACTTAGGAACCACAGAATTACTTACTGCATTCACCATTTTGGCACCGTCTTTAATGATTCCACCATGTTCAGATTTAGACCCTACCATAAACCCGGTAACGTCTTGTAAGAAGACCAAGGGAATTTTCTTTTGATTACAATTTGCAATGAATCGGGTTGCCTTATCCGCAGAGTCAGAATAGATCACACCTCCAAATTGCATTTCACCTTTGGCATTTTTTACAACTTTTCTCTGATTGGCTATGATACCAACTGCCCAGCCATCAATTCTAGCATAGGCGGTAATAATGGTTTGACCATACCCTTCTTTATATTCATCAAACTCTGAGTTATCTACCAATCGCTTGATAATCTCTTTCATGTCGTATTGCTCATGTCTCGCCTTAGGAAGGATTCCGAATAGGTCTTCTTCTTTTTCTTTAGGCTTTTCTGAGGGAGCTCTATTATATCCAGCTTTTTCAAAATCTCCAATCTTTCCAACAAGGTTCTTGATGGTATTCAAAGCATCCTTATCATCTTTCGCTTTATAATCTGTAACTCCCGAGATCTCACAATGAGTCGTAGCACCGCCCAAAGTCTCGTTGTCAATAGTTTCACCAATAGCAGCTTTTACTAAATAGCTTCCCGCTAGGAAGATACTTCCTGTTTTATCAACTATTAAAGCTTCATCACTCATAATTGGAAGATAGGCGCCTCCGGCAACACAACTTCCCATAACGGCAGCGATCTGTGTGATTCCCATGCTGCTCATGATAGCATTATTTCTAAAAATACGACCAAAATGTTCTTTGTCTGGGAAGATCTCGTCCTGCATTGGTAAATAAACACCGGCAGAATCCACCAAGTAAATAATAGGAAGCTTATTTTCAATCGCAATTTCTTGAGCTCTTAAATTCTTCTTTCCAGTAATGGGAAACCAAGCTCCAGCTTTTACAGTAGCATCATTAGCAACTACGATACATTGTTTCTTCTGAATGTATCCTATCTTGATAACGACTCCACCGGAAGGACAGCCTCCATGTTCTTCATACATCTCTTCACCAGCGAATGCACCTATTTCAATACTGTCTTTTCCATCATCCAAAAGAAAATCAATTCGCTCTCTAGCAGTCATCTTTCCTTTTTCATGCAGCTTGTCGATACGTTTTTGTCCGCCTCCCAAGCTAACCTTTGCTAAGCGAGTGCGTAATTCTGATGCTAAAAGTCTATTGTGATCTTCGTTTTTATTGAAGTTAATGTCCATAAGGGTTTCTTGATTTGCTCTTGCGAAATTACGAAATTTTTCAGCAGAACTCTGTTTGGCATTGCTTCTTGTAGGGTTAAAGTTTCTTTAATTTTAAAATTAATATTCCATAGAATTATATTCCTTGGAAAATAAAATAATTATTTCTAACTTTGTTTCATCAAAAATTAAAAATCTAAAGACATGAATATTCTAAATATCAATTCAAGTAGTAATAAACAAAGTTCTACATCAAGCTCATATGCTAAACAAGTTGTGGATAAATTAGTCAACCTAAATCCAGGTGCTTCTGTTACTGAAAGGCATACAACTTATTCTAATTTACCTTTTATTAATGAAGAGATCTTAGGTGCTTTGTTCGTAAAAGGAGAGAGAACAGCTCAGCAAAAAGAAGCATTAGCAATCTCAGAAGAACTTGTTGCAGAATTACAAGCGGCTGATACTTTAGTCATCTCTGCTCCAATCTATAACTTTTCAGTTCCTGCTTCTTTGAAAGCATATTTTGATTTGGTTGCAAGAGCTGGACTAACTTTTCAATATACTGAGAACGGTCCTGAAGGATTGTTAAAAGATAAGAAAGCCTATATTGTAATTAGTAGTGGAGGAACTGAAATCGAAAGTGATATCGATTTTGCAGGGAAATATATCAAACACTTTTTAGGGTTCTTAGGAATTTCAGATGTGGAGTTTGTAAGATTGGATCAGATGATGTTCAGAAGTGAAGAGAAGATAGAAGCTGCTAAAGAACAATTGGCAAGTATTGCGTAAATTTATAATCATGCGCTCACTGCCTGAGCTTCGGATTATTTAAAAAACATACAATGAAAAAAGTTATAGCATTTGGAGGTAGTACAAGTTCTACCTCGATCAACAAACAATTGGCAAATTATGCAAGCTCACAACTAAGTGATGTGGAAGTGGAACTATTAGATATGAATGATTTCAATGCGATTTTATTCAGTGTTGATGAAGAGAAAAATGGGTTTCCTGAAGTAATTCAAACTTTAAATGAGAAATTTCAATCGGCTGATGCATTTGTGATCTCTTTAGCGGAACATAATGGTTCTTATGCTGCTGCATTTAAAAACACTATGGATTGGTTATCTCGAGTTGAACGTAAGGTGTTTGGAGATAAACCTGTGCTTTTAATGGCTACTTCACCTGGTGGAAGAGGAGGGGCTACAGTGCTAGCCGCTGCAAATACCTATTACCCTCATTTGGGTGCCAATATCGTTGCTACTTTTTCCCTTGCCAAGTTTTATGACAATTTTAAAGAAGGCCAGATTGTAGATGAAGAATTGAAGTCAACATTGAAAACCGCAATCGAGGCATTGCAGTCGAATTTGTAAACAATATAACATGCTTAAAGAATCAGGACTTGTTGGAAAAGAATTTTCTAATGGGTCCTTTTTTGTTGAAATGCCTTAGGAAAATATTAACGTTTAAATGATTAAATTCGTGAATCTTTAAAAAACAACTTCAATACATGCAAAAAATTACTTTTCTATTCGCCTTTCTGATGATCACATCTCTAGGATTGGCTCAAGATTCAGATTCAAACAAAGAAACTCCAGAACCTAATTATAGACTTGCGGCTAGGTTTTCTCCAGCTAATTTGGGAAAATTGGTGCACTCAACAACAGTTAGACCTAATTGGTTAAAAAGAGGGAATCGTTTCTGGTATCAGTATAAAACAAGCGAGGGATCGCAATACTATTTGGTAGATGCTGATGCTCGTAAAAGAACAAAACTCTTCGATACCGAGAAAATGGCAAAATGGTTATCTGAGATCACCAAAGATCCTTATGAAGCCAAACACTTGCCAAGGTTCGACTTTAAGTTTGTAAAGAATGAAACGGCGATTCGTTTTAGAGTGACCTCAAATGAAATGGTACCTGCTAAAGAGGATGATAAAAAAACAGATAAGAAAAAGTCTAAAAAGAAAAAACCTAAAATGGAGAAGAAGGTATATCACCTTGAATATCGTTTAGGTGGAAATGGATTGACCATTGTAGACAATGAAAAAGAAGAGAAAAAGAAATGGGAAAGCTGGGCCAATGTTGCTCCAGATAGTTCTATTGTAGTTTATTCTAAGAACTACAATCTTTATTGGATGGATAAGGAGAACTTCTTAAAAGCTACCAAAGACGAGAAAGATTCTACCATCGTTGAAAATCAGTGGACAAAAAATGGTGTTGAGAACTATGGTTATGGCGGCGGAGGTCGCGGAGAAGACAATGAAACCAAAGAAAAGAATAAGGACAAAAGAAAAGGTGTCTATGTGATTTGGTCTCATGATTCTAAGAAGTTTGTTTATCAGAAAACGGATTCAAGACATATCAAAGATCTTTGGGTGATCAATACTACAAAGAAGAGAAGACCTGTATTAGAGACCTATAAATATCATATGGCAGGTGAAGAAGGATTCTACAAACCTGAATTAGAGATTTTCGATATTGCATCTCAGAATATTACTCAGATCAAATTAGATACAGCAGTTCAACAGTCGGTTTCTGTGTATACGGCACCTACAAAAAAATCGAATAGATTTGATGACTTTAGACCTACTTTTTTATTATCTAAAAAAGGAAAGGTATACTTCAAAACAACAAGTAGAGATAGAAAAAGATTAGATATTCATGTGGCAAATATCAATACAGGTGAAGTAAAGACTTTAATTGAAGAGCATGCTAATACTTATATAGAGCAGAGAGGAAAGACCTTGCGATTATTCAATAATGAAACAGAGATCTTACATTGGTCTGAAAGAGATGGATGGGGACATTATTATTTATATGACGCTGATGGAAATTTGAAAAGACAAGTAACTAATGGTTCATTCCATGTAGAAAATTTCCAGGGGATTGATGAGAAAACACGGACTGTGTATTTCACTGCAAACGGAGTGAATAAAGAGATAGATCCTTATTATTCTCATTTATATAAGATCAATTTGAACGGAACTGGAATGCGTGTATTGAATACAGGAGATTTTAATACTTCGATCAGTATGTCCGATTCAAACAAATATTTTGTTTCGAACTTTTCTAGAGTAAATACTGTGCCTAAGTCGGAATTAAGAAGTGCTACCGGTGCTTTGATCATGAAGTTAGAAGAAGCAGATCTTTCACAACTTATGGCAACGGGATATCAATTTCCTGAACCATTCAAAGTAAAGGCGGATGATGGAGTAACTGACTTGTACGGAGTAATGTATAAGCCCTTTGATTTTGATCCTAACAAGAAATATCCATTAATCGAGTATGTGTATCCTGGTCCGCAAACAGAAGCGGTTAACAAGTCCTTCTCGGCAAGAATGAATAGAACAGATCGAATGGCTCAAGTTGGCTTTATCGTGATCACTTTAGGAAATAGAGGAGGTCATCCAAGTAGATCGAAATGGTATCATACTTACGGATACAAGAATTTAAGAGATTACGGATTGGCTGATAAGAAATATGTAGCAGAACAACTGGCAGACAAGCATGATTTTATCGATATTGATAAAGTGGGAATCTTCGGTCATTCAGGAGGAGGATTTATGTCTACAGCTGCTATGTTGGTATACCCAGATTTCTTTGACGTAGCTGTTTCGTCAGCAGGAAATCACGACAATACAATTTACAATAGCTGGTGGTCTGAAACACATCATGGAATCGACGAGGAGAAGGATGCTGATGGCAATATCTCGTATAAATATCAGATTGATAAGAATCAATCTTTGGCCAAGAATCTAAAAGGAAAATTATTGTTAGTTACAGGAGATGTAGATAACAATGTTCATCCTGGAGGTACGATTAGAATGGTGAATGCGTTGATCAATGCCAATAAGCGTTTCGATTTTATGCTGTTGCCAGGTCAAAGACATGGATTTGGAAGAATGACAGAATATTTCTTCTGGATGAAGGCCGATTATTTTAGCAAGCATTTGTTGGGGAAAGAAGTTTCTGATGTAGATATGACCGAGATGAATCGAGCAAAACCAAACAATAAATAATATGGAACCAAAAAAGAAAATTGTTAAGGAGTATACAAATGGTGAGGTTACCGTCATCTGGCAACCTCACATGTGTACTCATTCTACGAAATGTTGGAAGGGGTTATTACCGGTTTTCAACCCAAAGAACAGACCTTGGGTAGATATGAATGGGGCTTCTTCAGATAGAATCGTAGAACAAGTAAACCAATGTCCATCTGGGGCATTGTCAATGAAATAGACTATGGAAATCAAACAGGAAGACAACGGAAAGAAGGGAAAGTTCTACTATGAGGAGAACGGTATTGAATTGGCCGATATGACTTATACCTATGCGGGCCCTGATAAAATGATCATTGATCACACGGGTGTTGATGATTCCCTTAGAGGCAAAGGAGTGGGCTACAAATTAGTAGAAGCTTCAGTAGTATTTGCAAGAGAAAACAATATAAAAATCCTTCCTTTATGTCCGTTTGCAAATGCGGTTTTTAGGAAAAGATCAGAGTATCAAGACGTGTTGGCCTAATTAGTTTCATTAGAAATAGTTTCCTTGGAAAATAAAATTAATTTTCGTAACTTTGACCCTTGAAAGGAGGAAAGTTATGAAGATTACTTTGTACGGAAAACGAGGACATGCACATACAGTGGCTTTTAAGAATTTCCTGAGAACTTCGGATGTTGAATTTGAATACATTGATGTTCTTAGTGATTCACAAGCCAAGGAGCATACTAGAGAATTGTATGATGGTGTTTTGAAGTTTCCAACGCTGTTTGTAGATGAAAAAGTGTATTTGACACCTACATCAGATGAATTCAATAGTATTATGAAAGACTTAAAATTGAGAGGTTAATGGGAGATATAGGAAAAGATATCAATTCGAAATTCAAGAACTCGAAGATCAAAGCGCTGATCAATATAAAATATACAGCAAACTGGATCAATAGTGAGGAAAATGAATTTTTTAGACCGTACGGCATATCTCCTCAACAATTCAATATTTTAAGGATTTTAAGAGGTGCTGGAGAAGCTATCAAAGTTCAGACGATTAAGGATAGAATGATAGAAAGAGCACCCAACGCAACTCGATTAATGGATAAGCTTTGTGATAAGGATTTGATTGAAAGAGTGCGATGTGAAGATGATCGTAGAGTTGTTTTTATAAGTATTACCAAAGCTGGGTTAAAGCTCTTGGAAGAAATTGATATCAGTACTGGATTGGATTTCTTAAAGAACTTAAGTGCAGATGAGGCAACGACTTTAAGCGATCTTTTAGATAAAATCAGGTAAAAAAATTTAAAGAAATATTTTCCATGGAAAATAATAAGAGTACAATACAAAAAGTGGGTACCAGCGATTTTGTGATGATGGGACCGATTAGACTGCGTCAGCCCATACCTGGAAGAGGGATAGAGGATGTAGATCCTTTTATATTATTACATCATTATGGACCTTTTGAGATTAGTCCAGAGAAGAATCCTATGGATCTAGGACCGCATCCTCATCGAGGATTTGAACCCGTAACCTTTTTGATTCAAGGTGAACAATTACACAGAGATTCTTTAGGTAATGAGAGTGTTGTAAAGGCGGGCGATGTGCAGTGGACAACTGCAGGAAGAGGGATTATTCATTCTGAAGGTCCGCATAAAGATTTTGTAGACAGGGGAGGAACTCTAGAAGGGATTCAGTTATGGATCAATTTACCCGCTAGCAAAAAGATGATTCAACCGAATTATCAGCATGTCAAAAGTGAAGAATTTAGATCTCTGATATCAGAGGACGGATTGGTTACTTCTAAAGTGATGGCCGGAAGTTTTGACGAAACTTATGGGAGAATTGAGACTCAGACTCCACTTGATGTATTCATGATGGAGGCAAAGGAAAATGGAAGTCAGTTTATTCCTATCAAAGAAGATCATCAAGCCTTGATCTATTTAATTGATGGAGAAGTAAAAATAAACGAGACAGAGACTTTAATAAAAGGAGAGAATCAAATGGTGATATTCAATTCAGACGGAGAAGGATTCACCCTGAATGCAATCAAGGATTCTAAGTTGTTGTTCCTTTCCGGAGAGCCTATCAATGAACAAGTGGTGAATTGGGGTCCTTATGTGATGAACACTCAAACAGAAATATTAGAAGCCATGAGAGATTTTCAAATGGGAAAAATGGGCTTCTTAGCAAATAGTTAAAAATCTAAAAAACAAGAAATATGAAAACAGTTAAACACCTTGCAGATTCTAGAGGATATGCAAATCACGGATGGTTAAAGAGTTACCATTCCTTCAGCTTTTCAAGTTACTTCAATCCAGAGAGAATGAACTTTGGAGCCTTGAGAGTATTAAATGATGATGTTGTAGAGCCTACTATGGGATTTGGTACGCATCCACATCAGAATATGGAAATTATTTCTATCCCATTAAAAGGAGCTTTGTCTCACAAGGATAGTATGAATAACAAGAGATCAATCGAAGTAGGAGAGGTACAAGTAATGTCGGCTGGAACAGGTCTCACTCACTCTGAATTTAACGATAGCACTTCAGATAATGTGAACTTTTTACAGTTGTGGATTTTACCAGAAGAGCAAAATGTAACCCCAAACTATGAGCAGAAAATGTTTGACGTTTCAGAAAGAAATAACGCTTTTCAAACGGTAGTTTCTCCTCAGGACCATCTTGTGGATGGAAGTCTGGGGATTCATCAACAGGCGTATATCCGTCTAGGAAATTTTGATGAAAACTCAGAAGTAGAACATCAATTGGAGTCTGGAAAGGGAAGCTATATCTTTTTGATTGATGGTGAAGTAGAGGTGAATGGAGAAAAACTATCGAAAAGAGATGCGCTCGGTGTTTGGGATACAGATAACCTGAATATCAAAGCCAATAAGGATAGTGAAATATTAATTATTGATGTCCCCATGAATTAGATCTTACTAATTTATAATCAGCAATTTGTTAAACCTTCAAAATGAAAATTTTGAAGGTTTCTTTTTTGTAGAAAAAGTCCTATCTTGCAAAATATTATGCATGCATAATAAATAATCAAACCAATATTATGAAGTATCCACATATTTTCGAGCCTTTAGATCTAGGATTCACTACAATTAAGAACAGAATCCTCATGGGATCTATGCATACGGGTTTAGAAGAGGAGAAAAATGGGTTGGAACGAATAGCTACATACTATGCGGAGCGTGCTAGAGGTGGTGTTGGTTTGATTGTTACGGGTGGAATAGCGCCTAATATTCAAGGTTGGACAGGACCTTTCTCTGCAAGAATGTCTTCAAAAAAGCATGCAAGACATCATCAAAAAATAACCAAAGCCGTTCATGATGAGGGAGGTAAGATCTGTATGCAAATTCTTCATGCGGGTCGTTATGGTTATCACCCATTTAATGTAGGACCCTCTAAGATCAAAGCTCCTATTAACCCGTTTAAGCCTTTTAAGTTGACGGGGACAGGAGTAAAAAGAACCATCAATGATTTTGTGAATTGTGCCAAGCTATCCAAGCTAGCAGGATATGATGGTGTTGAGATCATGGGGTCTGAAGGGTATTTGATTAATCAGTTCATTGTTGAACATACCAATAAAAGAAGTGACAAATGGGGTGGCTCGTATGCGAATAGGATGAGATTGCCCATCACTTTGGTAAAGTCTATACGCGAAGCTGTAGGAGACGACTTTATTATTATTTATCGTCTTTCAATGTTAGATCTTATTGAAAAGGGAAGTACCTGGCAGGAAGTTGTAGAATTAGGAAAAGAGATTGAAAAAGCCGGTGCAACTATTATTAATACGGGTATCGGATGGCATGAAGCTAGAATACCAACTATCGCAACATCGGTTCCAAGAGCAGCATTTACTTGGGTTACCAAAAAAATGAAAGAAGAGGTATCGATCCCTTTGATTACCTCCAACAGGATCAATATGCCTTCTGTTGCAGAAAAGGTGTTGGCTAGAGGTGACGCCGATATGGTTTCTATGGCACGACCGTTTTTAGCCGATCCAGAATGGGTGAATAAGGCGGCAGAAGAGAGAGAGGATGAGATCAATACTTGTATCGCTTGTAATCAGGCGTGTTTAGATCATGTTTTTGAGCAGAAAGTAGCCAGTTGTTTGGTAAACCCTAGGGCATGTCATGAAACAGAATTAAACTATTTACCAACCAATAATAAAAAGAAAGTAGCCGTTGTCGGAGCTGGTCCGGCGGGATTAGCGGCGTCGACTGTAGCTGCTCAACGTGGACATGAAGTAACTTTATTCGATGCAGAATCAGAAGTGGGCGGTCAGTTTAATATTGCGAAACAAATTCCTGGTAAAGAAGAATTTTATGAGACCATTCGTTATTTCAACAAACAAATAGAATTACACAATGTGGAAGTAAAGCTCAATACAAGAGTTTCTGCTGAAGACCTAAAGAATTCTGATTTTGATGAGATCATTATCGCTACCGGAATAAAACCAAGAACTCCAAAAATCGAAGGTGTTGAACATAAGAAAGTTTTGAGCTATTTGGATGTTTTAAAACATAAAAAGCCTGTTGGTAAAAGGGTCGCAGTAATAGGTGCTGGGGGAATTGGATTCGATCTATCGGAATACTTATTACACTCAGGTGAATCTACTTCCTTGAACGTTGACAAATGGTTAGAAGAATGGGGGATAGATAAATCGATTGAGTCTAGAGGAGGAATAGAGGGAATGAAACCTAAATTCGAAGCTGGGCATCGAGAAGTCTTTATGTTCAAAAGAAGTAAAGGGAAATTTGGAGGCAAATTGGGTAAAACTACTGGTTGGATCCACAGAGCCAATTTGAAAAAACAGAACGTGAAGTTTATCAATGAAGTTCAGTATACAAAGATAGATGATACTGGTTTACACTATACCCAGAATGATGAAGCTAAGGTTCTTGAGGTAGATAATGTAGTGATATGTGCTGGTCAAACACCATTTAGAGATTTGTTTGAATCACTAGAAGACTCAGGTAAAAAAGTTCATGTAATCGGTGGAGCTGATGTAGCCGCAGAATTGGATGCAAAAAGAGCTATAGACCAAGGAAGCAGACTGGCTGCAAAGATCTAGTTATTTGACCATCTTTACAGAGTTGATGTTTCCTTTGTTATCATACTCTTTTACCTTATTGTCTGGATCTGTGATCCAAACTCCATCAACGATAAATTTATAGTGGTATTTTCCACCAACAAGTCTCGTCTTGAATTTCCATCCATTGGCTGTTCGCTTCATACTGTATCCTGTCTCAGACCAATCATTAAAATCTCCAGATAGAATTACTTGTTTGGCATCTTTATATCCATTTAGGATGAATGATACCTCCGTATCTATCTCGATTACAGAATTAAATCCCCAGTATTCATTTCTTACCTTTTGATTATTCGCCGGATCTTCAATCCACTCGCCATCTATCACAAATTTATACTCGTAAGTTCCAGGAGGAAGTTCTAATTTCAGAGCCCACCCATTGGATCTCTTTTCCATCTGATAAACATCACCATTCCATCGATTAAAGGAACCTGCCAAAACAACTTTTTCTGCGTTTTCATAGCCCTCCAAAAAGAATTTTGCATTCCCATCTTTGGCAATTTGTGATTTATAGAATCTTAGATTATATGTTGCAGTGTACTTTCCTAGTTCGTCTTTAGCATTAGAGATATTCGGTGCCTTATATGAGGGTTCTGCCCATATATGATTATTGATCACATACTTGAACTCCCAAACAAATTCATCTTTAAAATCTGCCAATTTCTTTCTGAGCTCATAGATATTGTCATCAATCTTTTCCATCTTCCATGCATCTCTAGACCACATATTGAAGTTACCAGACAAGACAACCTTATTGATGTCGAAATCTTCGAAATCTATTCTTTTCTGTTGTCTGTCGTCTGTATAGTGTTTGTAGTCTCGTTGGTCGAATCTAAATACAACTTCATCTCCTTCAATGTGATAACCAAAGTCATTCTTTTCCTGTGAGAAAAGAATGGAGGTTGCTAGGATAACAACAAAGGTGAGGATGTATTTTTTAAAGTTCATCAACGTATTATAGGATAATCAATAAAATAAATCTTTTGTTTTTTATAATTAATAATGACCCTTTTTTGGGCAAAAAAGTCATGTCCAAGTATGCCATCCAATTGAGTTCCGAAGGCTTGATTCATGCTGTTCAAATTGGTAAGAATGGTCTTCATGGGTCCAAAGTAAATGGTCTTGCTCAATTTCAATCTATGAAGATCTCCATAGAGGACTTCAATCTTTCGATCGCTAGCTCCCATCAATTTGATTCTCTTTTTTGGATAGAAAGATTTGAGTACTTGCTTGGATATTTTATGACTCATCTGATTAAACTCGGCGCCGGTGTCTAATCCAAATGTAAGTTTTTTATCATTGATACTCCCTTCAATGACAATGGTGTGTTTTTTAAGTTTGAAATCGATGCTATCGACGATTGTTTCTAGATAGGGTTGATCTCCTATTTTATTACCACGCTTATCGATTTTTGTCATTGTGATCTGATTCAGATACATATCTACAAAGATCTCGTAGTCCTTTAAAACATTATATCCAATGATCCCTAAGATCTTCACTTTTTTCGATTTCTCTATGTGAGACATATCGATGATATGAGATCTTTTATTTTCTATACTAAGATTTTTAAAAAGAACCTTCTTGATTCTTTTCTCAATAGGGTCTTCTACATGGTCTAAAACCCCGCTGCTAGAAGTATGTCTAGAATTTCGGTTTTCAAGTGAAAAGAAGTGGGCTTTATTTAGCAGCAACCTTTCAGAACCTGTGTCTAGAATGAACATGCCTTTTTCATTCTTGTGCTTACCTTCGATTAAGATAAGCCTATCAACAAGTTTAAATGGAATTCTGGTTGTATGTTGATCAATGATTTCTGCTTTAGTGAATAAAAAAGAACTTTTATTCAATGAGGTTATCTCTTCTTCAGCATTGGCATGAAGAATAAAGAAGAAGCAAAGAATATAAAATACCTTATTCACTTTAGTTGATTGTTTTGACCCAGAGTACAAATTCTATACCCTTTCAAAAAAAATGACGATATTTGTGGAAGAACGTTACGTTAGGATCTCCATCTTAGGAGATTTTTATATTTAAATTAACAATAATGAATAAAAACGGAGTATTTGCTTGGGCAACTTTTATAATGATCTTTGTTGGGATTGGACTGATATGTTTAGGGGTTTTTCAATATAAAGAAGTTGCTGGTTGGGGATTTGGTGCCGTTGGTATAGGATTTTTTGCAATCGCATGGGTTTTTAATGCACTCAAAGGGAGAGTGTAACTTCATTAGAATAACTCGTACTTAAATTAATATTAGATGTCAGATGATAAAAAGGTCATCTTCTCCATGGCTGGAGTAAGTAAGACCTATCAAAGCACGAATAAACAAGTTTTAAAAGACATATACCTGAGCTTCTTTTATGGGGCCAAGATTGGTATCCTAGGATTAAATGGTTCTGGTAAGTCTACTTTATTGAAGATCATCGCGGGTGTTGAAAAGAACTTCCAAGGGGATGTAGTTTTCTCTCCGGGTTATAAAGTTGGTTACCTAGAACAAGAACCTCAGTTAGACCCAGAAAAAACAGTAATTGAAGTAGTCAAAGAAGGTGTTGCTGAGACCGTTGCTGTTTTGGATGAGTACAATAAGATCAACGATATGTTTGGATTGGAAGAAGTATATTCTGATCCAGATAAGATGGAAAAATTGATGGAGAAGCAGTCCGAGCTTCAAGATAAGATCGATGCTTCGAATGCTTGGGAGTTAGATACCAAGTTAGAGATTGCCATGGATGCTTTAAGAACTCCTGAATCCGATAAAAAAATCGGGATTCTATCCGGCGGTGAGAAGCGTCGAGTTGCTCTATGCAGACTGTTATTACAGGAGCCTGAGATCTTATTATTAGATGAGCCAACCAACCACTTGGATGCAGAATCAGTACATTGGTTAGAACATCATTTAGCTCAATACAAAGGAACTGTGATTGCTGTAACTCACGATAGATATTTCTTAGATAATGTAGCGGGTTGGATCTTAGAACTGGATAGAGGAGAAGGAATTCCTTGGAAAGGAAATTATTCTTCTTGGTTAGATCAAAAATCAAAACGTTTAGCTCAAGAAAGCAAAACAGCCTCTAAGCGTCAGAAAACATTAGAACGAGAATTGGAATGGGTTAGGCAAGGAGCCAAAGGACGTCAGACCAAACAAAAAGCTCGTTTGAAGAGTTATGAGCGCTTGATGAGTCAGGATCAAAAGCAACAAGAAGAAAAGCTAGAAATTTTTATTCCGAATGGGCCAAGATTAGGAACCAATGTAATTGAAGCGAGTGGAGTTTCTAAAGCTTTTGGTGATAAATTACTTTATGAAAACCTTGAATTCAATTTACCACAGGCAGGTATTGTTGGAATTATTGGCCCGAATGGAGCTGGTAAAACCACCATTTTTAAGATGATCATGGGTGAAGAGATCCCAGATAAAGGAAACTTTACAGTTGGTGATACTGCTAAATTGGCTTATGTTGATCAATCGCATTCTAATATTGATCCCGATAAATCCATTTGGGAGAATTTCTCAGACGGACAAGATCTAGTCATGATGGGAGGGAAGCAAGTGAATTCAAGAGCTTACTTAAGCCGATTCAACTTCTCTGGAAGCGAACAGAATAAAAAGGTAAATACCTTATCAGGAGGAGAGCGAAATAGATTGCATTTAGCGATGACTCTAAAAGAGGAAGGAAATGTTCTCTTACTAGATGAGCCTACGAATGATCTAGACGTAAATACCTTAAGAGCTTTAGAGGAAGGATTAGAGAATTTTGCTGGATGTGCTGTAATTATTAGTCACGATAGATGGTTCTTAGATAGAATTTGTACACATATCTTGGCATTTGAAGGAGATAGTCAAGTTTATTTCTTTGAAGGATCTTTCTCAGATTATGAGGAGAATAAAAAGAAACGCTTGGGTGGTGATTTGTTGCCAAAGCGAATCAAATACAAGAAATTAATTAGATAAAAAAACCGAGCCTAGGCTCGGTTTTCTTTTTAAGATCTATTTCTTGAAGATGATCTTCTCGATGTGTTTTTTTTAGGAAGAGCTTTTCTTTGCTTTACCTCTTTTTTCTTGACTTGAGATTTTCTGTTATATGAGTTTGTTTTTTTTCTTACAACTCTTTGTCTGTTGATCTCAGTAGGTCTTGTTTGAGGCCTTGTTTTAGGTCTTGTTCTACTATTTGTAGATACCTTTTTAACTCTTCTGTTATTATTCAAATTGGAATTCTGAACAACTCTTCTTCTATTTGTGTTGTTTTGCACGTTTGTATTTCCTCTTCGATCTCTAACCGTTTGATTATTTGTAGCGGTGTTTCCTCTACGATTTCTCAAGGTTTGAGTGTTCGTATTCGTATTCGTATTCGTATTTGTGTTGGAGTTTGCAGTTCCAGCTCTTCTTCTTCTGATGATCTGGTCGCCTGAACCTGTAGCTCCTTCATTCCTTCTATAATAGATATAGTTAGCGTCTTGTCTTACTCTTCTATAATTATTTCTAAACTGATTTCCATAGAAGAAAGGATCGTTATATGGGCAAATTCTACCAATATTCCAATTGAAGTTCACTCCAAAACTTGGTCCGTAATAGAAGTTGTTGTAATAACCATTCCAGTGCACCTGTCCGAAGAATAACGGATCTCCCCATCTATTGTACTGGATCGTTAAATTACCAACACTTTGCAACCATCCTCTTCTGTAATTCATCAATACAGATCCAATTCTTCTTACATCTCCTCTCAGGTTGTATCTGATCCTTACATTTCCTACTCTTGTGATCCTACCTCTAAAGTCTCTGAAGATTGGAACTTGATTGTTCCATCTATTTCGCAAGTAGAATTGAGAATCGAAGTCGAAATCTCCATTTAAGAATACGTGGAATCGAATTCCTCTTTCTATAAAGGTAACAGCTTCGTTATATCGATAGTTTACCCCAAATGTTTCATTCGTATGGTTGATACCATTGGTTGCTTCTGTAGTTGAAACCATCATTAGGATTCCAAAAATAAATAGTACTAGTTTTTTCATAAGTAATGAATTTTAGGGTTTTGCCTACTCGTCTGCTTTTCGGCTTCCGCATTTGAACAAGTAATTCCAAAGAGCGTGCCAAAAATTTTAAAAGACCTTTTCATTTATGATTGTAATCCAGAGATTTTATTGCGACTACTCATACATGTTGAATCAGTTTTTTATGAATTCAATAGAAAATGTGACTAAATTTTTAAATTAATCCTATATATTTATCCAGGGAAAATCTTGAACATGATTGACGCGATTGAAAAAAACTTAAATAGAGGGATAAAACTTCTCAATTCTTTAACGGACGAACAATATAGCAGTAAATCTGCTCCACCTTATTTTTCGAGTATAGGTTCTCATATGAGACACATTTTAGATGTATTCACTTGCATCTTTAATGGTCTGGAAACCAAAGAAGTGGATTTTTCGGCAAGAGAAAGAAATCCGTTGGCAGAGCAAACGACAGATGCGGGTATTGAATATTTTGAGAGCGTGATTGCAAGACTTCACCAATTAAAACCTGAGGATTTTAATATGATGATCTCTGTAACCGATGATCTTGGTACGGGAAAAGTAACTGCAAATTATACCTTAGGAAGTGCACTGATTCAAGCACATTCTCATGCCATTCATCATTTCGCTTCAATTGGATTTATTATTAATCGTTTGGGGGTAGAACTTCCAGATGAAGATTTTGGATACAATCCAACCACTCCCAAAAAGGAATTAGTAGGCTAGACTAGTGTTTCGCAATTTTTTTTAATCGGTTAGAGTAGGCTTTTAAGTCGAGCATCTCTTTGATGAAAGGAAAGGTCTTACGATAAGGAACCTGTTCTTTATCATGATTATATCGAGCTATCTTGTAGAGTTGTTTCCAGTGTTTTCTTATTGTTTTCAATGCTCCCCAGTAGCTTGTTTTCCTGGCGTCGTAGATGTGTGTGGGTTCTGCCAAAATACCATTGAGTTCTAAAACCTTAAATTTTCCGTTATAAAGCTCCTCTAGACTAGAATATTTAACATCTAATCTTCCATAATACCAACCTTTTACTTGATGATTCAATCTGTTTATGGATTTCTCTAATTTCTCAGTAATCAAATGGTTTCCATTGATAAATTGAGTCCCTTTAGAGTGATTTCCGATTGAGGACAGTTTCAGTTTTTCATCTTTTCCAGGGATATTATTCCATGAGATCAATGGGTCGTTCTTTATATAATCATAATATAAAAATGCTCTTGGATCAGTTAATACAAGTTCTTTAATGGTGGATTTTCCATCACCTTTAATACTTAAGAATTCCTTCAAGGTTATTGAGGTAACTTTCCCTTGATTTTCATTGGGAATACGATAATAGAAGATTCCACATTCAAACTCCTCAGTCAGAAATTCCTGTATAATAAAATTTACAGGATACTTTTCTAGATATTGAATAAGTTCGTTTTCGTTCTCTATTTTCTTTACCAACAGGCCTCTAAAACCAACATCTGGTTTTATAATCAATGGATATCGTATCCGTTCTTTTTTCAATGCTCTTAAGGTATCTTCACTAGCACTGTTCTTTGCATGAAAAACAGATCTTGGTATGTATTCTTTGGGTAAAAGCTGTAATGTTTGGTATTTCGACTCAGATCCTATTCCTGAGTTCTCAATTCCTGGATTGACTGCTGTATAAAAGACGAGATTACGCGCAAACAACCCGTGCACAAAAGCATATGGGATATTTGGTATATAGAACATTAGCAAAGGCCAATATTCCCAGTGAAGAATTTTATGCAGTCTTGAGCTTGCCAAAAGAATTATTTGTCGTGAAAGATAGAACTTAAAATAGTTCTAAAGGTTCTAAAGGCATAAACAATTGCAAAAAGCATATATAAGGAAGCAATCACAACAAAAACAATACTAAAAATGCGCTGTGAACCTTCTTTATAGAGCACCAAAGCTTTAAAGGCCATATTCAGTAGGATTGGAGCTGAGATTAGAAATATCAATAGAAAACCTAACTGCTTCAACCCTCTTCGTAAAATTCCAAAATCTGTTCCCATTAGCTAAAGTTTTGAATGGCATTTCTAACACTGCCATATTGTTCTAATAATTTAACACCTTCGGCATGACTGATATTCAACTCCTTCATCAACATTCTTGCTCCTCTATCTACTAATTTATCGTTAGACAATTGCATATCAACCATCTTATTTCCCTTTACTCTTCCCAATTTGATCATGGTTGCCGTGGTCAACATGTTTAGCACCATTTTTTGAGCTGTACCAGCTTTCATTCTAGAGCTTCCAGTTACAAATTCTGGGCCTACAACAACTACCACTGGATATTGAGCTGTAAGGTGCAATGGAGAGTTTTCGTTACAAGTAATACAACCGGTAAGAATTCCATGAGACTTGCACTCCTTTAAGGTAGAAACTACATAAGGCGTGGTTCCTGAAGCTGCAATTCCGATAACTACATCTTTATCTGTAATCTTATGTTCTTGAAGATCTTTCCAGCCTTGAGTTAAAGAGTCTTCAGCAAACTCAACTGCCTTTCGAATCGCAGAATCTCCACCGGCTATTAAACCTATTACGAGTTCATGAGGAACTCCGAATGTAGGCGGACATTCAGATGCGTCTAAGATTCCTAAACGACCGCTAGTTCCAGCACCGATGTAGAATAATCTACCTCCATTTTGTAGTTTAAGAACAATTTGCTCTGTAAGATTTGTAATCTGTGGGATACTTTTTTGAACAGCGAGAGCTACCGTTTGATCTTCTTTATTGATATTCTCAATAAGATCCGATACGGTCATTTTCTCTAAATGATCGTAGTAAGAATCTTGCTCAGTAGTTTTTGTAAAACTCATGAGTCAAATTTACTATAAATTGGAAAAGTAAAATAAGATTAATCGTAGATAATATCTTCTACTTGGATCTTTTCGTTCTTTGTAAAATCATACAAGGTTAAACGACGCAGAATGTAGTAATCCGTCCAGAACTTTTCCAATGAATTCAAGTAAGAAACAAGTGATTGATCCATCTCATTCTGAGCAATATTCAGGTCAGTTATGGTGATTTTACCTAAGATATATCTTTCTTTAGCAATGTTATATCTCTTCATTGCGATTTCTTGAGCCTTCTTAGCAGTCGCTAGAAAGTCGCGCTGATTGGCCCAATTTAAAGTATGTAAATAGATCTCTTGTTCGAACGCCTGTTTTTCCTGTGAAATGTTTGTGTTCTCCAGATCGAGATTTGCTTCTGCTAGTTTTCTCCTCGACTTAGATACTCCCCAATCTACCAAAGGAATTCCTAATGTAACTCTTACGTTTTGCTGACGATTGTAGTCTTGAAATAATTCGTCAAATACTGGCCCTTGTTGTGAAATACCAAAGTTAGCTTGCAATCCAATATTCAACCTATTATTTCCCTTTACTCGAGCTACTTCCTTTTCAGCTTGTAAACGTCTTCTTCTAAATTCGATCACAGATCTTCTATTCGCACTAGCTTCTGCAAGTGCTTTTTCCGTGGAAACCTCAAAAGGATCTAGATCTTTTGGTATACTAAGTTCAATATTCTCGGTCTCTAAATTTAGGTATCTCGCAAGATTTTGTGAGGTCTGTTTTAAGGCGATCAATTGGGTGGTTAGGTTATTCTTGGTTCTCAAATATGTGAGTTCCATTTGCAAAAGATCGTTTTCGGCGATCTTACCCATTTTGAATCTCCCTTTAGAGATTTGGAATAGGGTATCCTGATTAGCTAGGTTGTTTGTTGCGATCTTTAATTGAATCTGAGCTTTGAGTAGACCAAAGTATCTGCGACAGGTATTCAAAGAGATTCGTTCCATGTTCTCTATAAATTCACGTCTCGCTTCTTCATAAATCAATGGTTCAATCTTACGATCCCATTTAAATGGATTGTAAAGCAAAGAATTCTGAGAATAGTTTACTGAGAAAGGTACGATAGAATAACCTGTACTTCTATTATCTCCTAGTACATTGATCTGCTCTAGTCTTGAGCTCACAGAAAAAGTACCTCCTGTTAACGATAGGTTTTGTTGCAATGCAAGCCTTCCTTCTAAAACGGTTTGATTGGTAGTTACGAATATATCTTGACCGCTATCATTGGTAAGTCTTTGAATGAAGTTTGAATATTCAGGTAAGGTTCCTTGAAGTCTCAATTGAGGCAAAAAGCTTGCTTGATAATTTCTAAATCTCCAATAACTAGCCTGATTTCTATTGACCATGGCTTGATAATCTGGCGACTCTTTTTGTGCTGTTTTAATCGCATCCTCTAAAGAGATCATTCTTTTTTGACCGTAATTATCACTGCAAACAAAAATCGCAGCTATGAGGATTAATACTTTAATATTATTCATATCTAATGGCTTCAATTGGACTTTTCTTTGAGGCTGATTTTGCTGGTGCAATTCCGAAAATCAATCCGATTGCTGTGGCAACAAAGAAGGATAAAAGTATAGAGCTAAAGGAGAGGATTGTTTCGATTCCAGTGGCTAATTCTATGATATAGGCTGATACGATTCCCAGGAATATTCCTATGATCCCACCACCAATACTGATCAAAACAGATTCTGATAAGAATTGAAGAATAACGTCTTCTTGAGTTGCACCGATGGCTCTGATAATCCCAATCTCTTTGGTTCTTTCTAAAACAGAGGCAAGCATGATATTCATGATTCCTATTCCTCCAATCAACAGAGATATTCCTGCAATGATACTCAGTACAATGTTGAAAATCTGTTTTGTCTTTTGTTGCTGTTTTAAAAGTTGAATAGGGATAGATACTTCAAAATCAACCACGCCGTTGTGCCTTCTCTTGAGCATACGACTCACTAGATTGGCGGTTGCATTCAATTTTTCAGAATTATCTACCTGAATCGTTAATTTGTCTATCTGATGATAGTTTCCTCGGGGGATTCTTTTTTTAGGCCCGCTATTATTTCCTGATGAAAAGATGATCATTCCATCAACAGCTTCAGGCTCTTTATCTATGATGATCTTTCTATCGCGATATCTTGTAAAGAAGGTTTTAATTGGAATATATACATCTGTATTCAGATTTCTAATTCCAAGGTTTTCTTGTGCTTTATCCGAAACAAATTTTTCTTCAATAACACCGATAACTTGAAGCCAAACGTCTTTTACTTTGATCTTTTTACCCACAGCAGACTCTCCTGTAAAAAGCTTCTGTTCTATCTTTTTTCCGATAATACATACTGGGAATGCATTATTCACTTGAGTTTCGGAGAAATTCTTTCCTGTTGAGATATTGATATTAGAAACATTAAAAAAGTCGGGAGAAACTCCAATCAATTTGATTGAACTTTGGAGTCCGTTAGAGGTAACATAGGTGTCCATTAAAATTTCTGGACTTACCTTAACCACAGAGGGAACATTTTTTACAATGCTCTTTACATCAAGTACGTCAAGACCTTTAGAGAATCTTTGTGTTTCTTTAGATTCTTCATCGTCCTCAGTATCACTATTGTCTTCTTCGTCTGCAATGGAGGTGACTACAATATTATTTACCCCTACAAGCTCTAATTGCGAAAGAATCTCCTTTTCTGCACCATTACCAATTGCTAACATGGAGATTACGGCAGCAACTCCAAAAATGATTCCTAAAGCGGTTAAGAAAGTTCTGACCTTATTGGTAGAGATTACACGGATAGCCTCACTGATGTTCGACTTCAGTTTTTCGATTAAAATTGGATCAAACATTGAGCTTATTTAATGATGGCAATTTTTGCGTTTTCATATCCATCAGGCTCATTCAAATAAACAACATCACCTTCTGAAATTCCTTTAAGGATAATAACGTCTTCATTATTGCTATCTCCTAGCTCTACTTGTTTTTTGGCAATTGAGAACCCTGATTTTGCATATACATAACTAATAGAATCTTTAGAGAAAATGGCTTCTATTGGAAGCATTAGTACATCTTTTGCCTCATTTGTAATAATTGAGTTTGACGTAGTCATTCCAGGTCTTACATTGTCATCAGTTTCTTGAAGCTCTATCATGATCTGAAAAAGTTTGATATCAGATCCTTTCTTATTGGTTCCCACATTGGCAACTTCAGTTACCTTGCCAGGCAATGTTAAATCTGGAAAAGCGTCAAAACCTACAACCACTTCTAATCCTTTCTTGATCTTACGGATATCTACTTCATTTGCGAAGGTTTTCGATTCCATTTTGGTAAGATTTGGTAGTGTAGCAATGGTTTGTTCCCATTGGTTTATTGAAGATCCTACTTTTCTTTTTCTGCCATTCCATTCTTTGTGGTAGGTTAGCATTCCTTCTCCATTAGAAAAAATGGTAAAGGTTTCTAACAGATCATTCAGGTCTTGTAATTTCTTTCTGTTTTTTGAAACTTCTGCGCCAACTTCCACCATTTTAGCACGTGCTTGTTTTTGCTTGATCTTATAGTTTTCTTTACGCTCTTTGAGGTCGCGTTTCATTTTATCCAAATTGATCTCTAGCTTGCGTATTGTTGCAGGTGGCTCATATAGAGATTGTTTCAACTCTAACTCGGTTTCCTCTAAACTAAATTTGAGATCCTTTAAAGCATTACGCTCTTGTTTTAAACTTAAAGTGGTGTCAAGTTGTTGTTGGGTATATTTTGAGATGGCGGTCTCAAGGTTTAGCTTCGCATTGATAATCTGCTCATTGACTCCTGAGGGATCAAGTTTTGCGATATAATCACCTTCTTTAACTACGGTTCCTTCAGGAATAAGATCTTGGATCTTAACTTCTCTAATATTGAAATTTCTGAGATTAGATGGACCTTTGATCCTTTTTAAACTGTTGGATTGCGCTTCTCCTGAGGTAAGAACTTCACTTACAAAATTTCCGCGTTTTACCTTGGTAGTCAGGTTTACGTCAGATTCAGATGAACCTCCAAGAAAATAGTAGGCTGATAATAAAATTATAAGTGCAGGTGCGCCGAAGATTAATATTTGCTTCTTCTTCATTATGAGAACTTTTGCATTTTCGTCCAAAGCTAAAAAAAAAGAGTGCATTTCTGCACTCTTTCAATGTTAATGTATGTTAAAATCCTAGATTGTATCTATGATCTCATTCAAGATGTCGCTTGCTCTCATTGCTTGATCAGCTAGGTCATCATTTGGCTGATAATAACCGCCAATATTCATTGATTTACCTTGGATGTTGTTCAATTCACTTACAATGGTTTCTTCATTTGAAGTCATTTTTTCGGCAACTGAAGAAAATTCTTCTTTTAACTCTTCATCTTCGTTTTGATCCGCTAGAGCTTGAGCCCAATACATTGCTAAATAAAAGTGAGAGCCTCTATTATCTAATTCTTTCACCTTTCTAGAAGGTGATTTCTTATTGTCCAAGAATTTCTCTGTAGCTTGATCTAGTGCTTTGGCTAGAACTTTTGCCTTATTGTTATCATTGGTTGTACCGAAATGATCTAATGAAACTGCTAGTGCTAAAAATTCACCTAATGAATCCCATCTTAAATGGTTTTCTTTTGCAAATTGTTGAACGTGTTTAGGAGCAGATCCTCCAGCTCCCGTTTCAAATAATCCTCCACCATTCATTAAAGGTACAATCGATAACATTTTTGCTGATGTTCCTAATTCCAAAATAGGGAAGAGGTCTGTTAAGTAATCACGCAAAACATTTCCTGTTACAGAGATGGTGTCTTTTCCTTCTTTGATTCTTTCTAAACTGAATTCTGTAGCGGCTTCTGGAGATAAAATTCTAATATCAAGTCCAGATGTGTCGTGATCTGGCAAATAAGCATTTACTTTTTTGATCAATTCAACATCATGAGATCTTTGTTCACCTAACCAAAATACCGCAGGAGTTTGAGTAGCTTTTGCTCTATTAACAGCAAGCTTTACCCAATCTTGAATGGGTGCATCCTTAACTTGACACATTCTCCAGATATCACCAGTTTCAACTTCGTGTTCTAATAGAACTGAACCTGAAGCATCGATAACTTGAACCTTTCCATTATCAGAAATTTGGAAAGTTTTGTCGTGAGATCCATATTCTTCCGCCTTTTGCGCCATAAGACCTACATTCGGCACAGTTCCCATGGTGGTAGGATCAAAAGCTCCATGTTTTTTACAGAAGTCTATCGTTGTTTGATAAACACCGGCATAAGAACTATCTGGAATTACCGCTTTAGTGTCTTGTAATTGTCCTTCTTTATTCCACATTTGTCCGGATGTACGAATCATTGCAGGCATAGATGCATCGATGATGACATCAGAAGGTACATGTAAATTAGTAATTCCTCGATCAGAATCTACCATGGCTAAGTCAGGATTGTTTTCAAGAGCTTCGGCAATATCAGATTCGATCTCGGCTTTTTTATCTGCTGGTAACTCATTCAAATTACTTAACAAGTTTCCAAATCCATTATTGACATCTACACCAATCTCCTTTAGTGTATCCTGATGTTTATCAAAAATATCTTTAAAGAATACTCTTACTGCATGTCCAAAAATGATAGGGTCAGAGACCTTCATCATGGTTGCTTTCATGTGAAGTGAGAATAGAACACCCTGATCTTTGGCGTCCATCACTTGTTGTTCTAGAAAAGAAAGAAGCGCTTTTTTACTCATCACAGATGCATCAATGATCTCTTTATCTTGAAGAGCAATCCCTTTCTTTAAAATTGTCTTTTCACCATTTAGACCTGTATGAACAATGTCAACTGAAGTTGCACCTTCAATGGTGGTAGATTTTTCATTATGAGCAAAGTCACCAGAACTCATGGTCGCTACATGAGATTTTGAATCTGCAGACCATGCTCCCATGGAATGTGGATTCTTTTTCGCATAATTTTTCACAGCACCCGGAGCTCTTCTGTCTGAATTACCTTCTCTCAAAACAGGATTCACTGCAGATCCTTTGACCTTATTGTATCTTGCTAAGATGGCCTTTTCTTCATCGGTATTCGCTGATTCAGGATAATCTGGCAGATTGTAGCCTAAGGCTTGTAATTCTTTGATTGCAGCTTCTAGTTGCGGAACAGAAGCAGAAATATTAGGTAGTTTTATAATATTTGCTTCGGGCTTTTTAGCTAATTCTCCTAAGACAGCTAAGGCATCTTCTACTTCTTGATCTTCAGGTAAGATATCCGAAAAGTTGGCAAGAATTCTTGCCGCAAGGGAAATATCTTTAGTCTCAAAAGTAATATTTGAACTTTTGGTAAATGCCTTTACAATTGGTAAAAATGAACGGGTAGCTAGGGCAGGAGCCTCATCCGTTATGGTGTAAAAAATTTTAGCGGTATCGTTGCTCATAATTGTATTTTCTTATTACGCAGACTATCATAGTCTGATCTACAAAAAAAGGTTTGTTGAAAGCAGCGCAAATGTAACAATTATCGAGTGATTAATAAGGGGAGATTCCTTTTATTTTCCTTGGAACTGGCAGAGAAGATGGCTTTTTAACGAATTAATAACTCTTTAAAAATAAAAGCCATGTTATTCAACTGAATGATTAACATGGCTTCTTTGAGATAGGCTTTAAACAATGATCTGTATTTCTACACGATCAAATAGAAACTGGGTTCTATGTTGCTTTCAAACAAAACAACTGTTTCTCTGACCCTTCTCAGGTTGAAACTCTGTCTCCCTTTGGCATGTTGCCTCCGTTTGATGTTTGTAGAGCTTCAATGAATTTCTTCCTTCTCCTAGAGTACAACTAAATAATTATACGTTAGAGTTTCAGTACACTGTTTCGACATCGTTCCGCTGTTTGTACAGCTTTCCTCTGCCTCAACAACCTTCCGCCGCTTACACAGCTTTCCGTTGTTGGGTAACTTTCCACCACTTGCGTGATTTTCTGCTACCTACACTGTTTTTGGTCTTTTGCAAGCCCTTTCCCAGCGTTTCAATTTCAGATTCCTTACGAAACCTTTCATTGCCGGCACAAATTCGGATCTCTTGCGAAATCTTCAATTGGCCCAACCTTTAATTCCTTGTGAAACTAAGGGTTGCTGAAACAACTTCCTTCACTCTCGATCTCGATTCAGAGGAAACCTCTTCTCGACATTTGGAGTTGGAATAAAATTCAAAAAATAAAGAACGTTACTTTATATATTACTCGGTATGCATTCTATTTTTCTTGCGAAATTTTTCCTGCTTTCCCTTGCAATTATAACTCAAATATAGAGTTCAATTTCAAACATCCAAATTTTTTAAGTGTTTTAAAATCAACAAAATACTAACAGTGGTTGTTAACATTTGTTAATAAAAATGGGCTGCATTTACATGCAACCCATTTCTTAATTTATGACTAAGATATTCCTTAGTTTCTTCTTTCTTTGATTCTTGCTTTCTTACCAGTAAGATCTCTAAAGTAGTAAATACGAGCTCTAC
>CAZDKB010000015.1:6135-35870 GCA_964505885.1 uncultured Flavobacterium sp. | reverse complement strand
CAACCTCTCTCCATTTCTCATCGATATCATTTGTATAGACATTTTTTCTATCAAGGGCCGTTTTAACGATGTTCCCGTTATCAGATTTATAGGAATAAGCTTCTATTTCAACAGCTCTTATTCCTTCATATAGTGGAATGGAAATGGTAGCTCGATCAAATTCTTCCTTATCGAACAACTTGATTCTATGATAATAATCAGTTCTAAAATCGAGATTGTTCTTCTCAGACATATAAGTATGTGCCTTCTCTTCCAGAACCAAGGCTTTTGCTGTTGTATCCTTTTCATAACGAACCATATCTAATTCAGTGAAAAGGGCTTTACCCATTTTGGGAATAAACTTATTCTGAGAGAAACTAAGGGAAGTTACCATCAGAAGAATAATGATCAAGGTCTTCTTCATAAAGAACTTAGGGTTTTACTAATACGATTTTCTCATTGTGTTTCTTTACAATTTCGTCAAAAAATTGCTTCAAAACAGAGTAATAATCAGGACCAATTTTAGATTTATTCAAGGAGGTTACAACAGAAATTTTCAATCTTTTTCCTGACACCAAAACCTTATAGGAGAAAGAACCTAAATCATCCACCATAACAAATGCGTCATCTTTAGGGATGGATTCTATAGTATACCCTTCCGGAAGTTGCCAAGAAACATTATAAACATCTTTCATTGGAACATTAAAATCTACTGGATATTTTCTTTCCTCGGATTTAAAAGGACTTCTGTCCATTGATAAGAAAAAAAGTGGCGTTATATATAGCTTATTATTGATGATCTCATAACCAGCTTCGGATTGGAATTTCATCACCCGAGCCAAAGGATTACCAATTTTGAATTTATCAACCACTTTAAAATTATCGATCTCAATATTGTATTTAGATTCAATCTTTTCAATTACTGCATCATCGCCTAAGTGATTGAATCGATTGCGCTCATTTAAGGCAGCATAATTAAAATATCGATCTCTAGAAAATCCTTCTATAACATCGTCTTCAGAGAATTTCAATGATAGATTTCTCTCTTCCATGGCGTAGGTTATCGGTTCTAAGGTAACCCAATCTGAAACACCTTCTTCTTTAATAATTCTTCCATTCCAATTAATAGCTCTATTTGGAAGCTCATTTATCTTAGCATAAGGTTCGGTCGCATCCATTAACAATAGCCCCTTGTTCGCAAGATTCACAGAGCAAATCACATAATTGAATCCCTTAAGTGTTGGTGTTAAGGGAACTCCATTATTTCTAGAACTCACCAAAACAGGATTTGCATCCAATCCGATGGACTTCAACATTGAAACCAATATGAGGTTCAGTTCAGCTACATTACCAACTCCCTCTTTATAGGCTTTTCTCACTCCATCTTTCGTATACTTTCCATAATTTCCATTCCATTTCAACTTAGTCTTTAGGAATGCGAAAATTTTTCCAATTTTCTCTTCATCTGTAACCGCACCATTCAAAACTGGGGTCAAATCTTCTTTATAGTAACCTGTTTTCTTTATTTGCTCGCCAAAATCTTGAGATTTGTAGATCTGCTTACTAATACTTTCCCAAGTTTTAGAATAGTACTGTGGAGCTCTATCTGGAAACTGAACAGACACAAGTTCATATTTGAGGCCACCTCGATATGAAGACACATTATTAACAAAGGGTTCATCATCTCTTAAGGCAGGTACATAATTCGTATTATAACGAAACGTTTCTATGAAAAAATTCATATCGTAACTTCCTTTAGACCTTCCCGATGGTCCAGAATAACCTGTAGTTTGAGTCGTATACGTAATTTTTTGAGTCGCATTTTTACGATCGATAGAAGGCGTGATGAAATAATATCCTTTGTTGATCTTATTGAACTTAAAAAAACTCGGGATAGCAACGATATACTCTAATTTCTCTACTGGTATTTCGAATTGATATTCTAAATCATCGATATAGTTCGTATACGGAGAGATCAATCGATACTTTATATCTAAAACAGAACCTTCTTTAACATTTGGGAATGGCACTTTTTTGATGGTATAAAAATCATTTTTCTTTTCGTCAAATATGCTCTTCTTATCAATTTTATCTTTAGTTACTTTTCCATCAATTAAATTGAATGTATAGGCTTTTACAGAGGTAATCTGCTCCTTGTCTTGTCCTTCAGGAGTGTAATAAACAATGTTCTCTGTGGCCAAGTCAACCCCTTCTTTGCTATAGATCTTCACTCTGTTATGAACCTCGGTTACTGTTCGAAAACCTTCACCTTGATAAAATTCTATAAAAGTCTTTCTATACCGGTAAAGATAACTAGCTACTGCTGTAGAATCTTTCTCATAAACTGTTCTCGAAAGCTCTTTCTTTGATACTTTACCAAAGTTATAATCTTGCCCAAAGCTGTTAAAACAAACAAGCAACAAGATTAAAGTCATACATTTTTTCATAGTTAGGTTTTTTTAGTTAGTGAAATTCGAAGGTTTTCATACTTAGAAACAGATCTTAAAAACTTTCTGTAACTCGCGTAATCTTCTTTTGGATGTTCTCCCGCTTTTAAGAGGAATGTTTTGTGATAGATAAATGTATTCTCATCTACTTTCTCGAGATAGACCTTATAGGTACCGAACTTGGTTTCGATCAGTTTTTCTGGTGGTAATAATTCTAGTTGAAAACCTTCAGGAATTGTAAAGGTGTATTTATCTACATCTTTAAATCCTCTTGATATTTTAAACGGTAGTTTTCTATTTCTATAACGTTTCGGAACACGATTATATCTATTGAACATGTTCACTTTGATCAGATAATCATTTCCACTTAGACTCGCATAATCAGAAATACTCACATCCAATGTTTCTTTGATAGAAATAGAATCCTTATTGTTATCAATAGACACTTTATTAATCTCCAAATTATTATTGTAGGACCAATAACCAGATTTATAATGTTTCTTCAAATCTTTCATGGATTCATCTCCCAAATAAGATCGATCATCGTATTGAATACCTTCTGATTCTATGACAACCTTGGCATTCACACTTCCCTGAGGGTCTAACTTGATTTCGGCACGAGTGACTTGTAAGTTATCTTCATTTAAGTACTTACTTGTATGTTTGATTTGACCTCCTTCTGGGGTGATGGCCAGCACATCTCTATCATCGGTAAAGTCGCCCAAAAAGCCGAAAGGCATGGTCTGACTCGTACATTCTAACCAAATATCATCTCCACCATTAGGAATATTTAAGATGATGTGATTCCCTTCAATCGAAGCAAAATCAGGATCAATATCGATTTGGGACCCTCCGTAGACAACAGTATAATAAGATTCAACACCCACTACATCCAGTAAAGCTTTGGTATAGTTGGTCAATCCTTTACAATCTCCATATCCCACCTTATCAACCTGATTCGCAGCAATAGGCTCCCAACCTCCAATTCCTACTTGAACACTGATATAACGAGTTTTGTCTTGAACGAATTTGTAAACTATTCTCGCTTTTTCAATAGGATCATCGGTGTCTTTGGTAAGCTCCAAGATCTTGGCTTGCGTGCCCGGCTCCAACTCAGACCTCCCTTTGATCAATTTTTGATACATCCAATCGCCAAATTCCTTCCAATTGGTTGCTTTCCCTCTCACTCCTTTTAAGGCAAAATCATTCACTGCTACAAGCACTTGCGGAGTTAAATTTCTAAGACCAATAGAATAGGATTCGTATTGTATCGGAGCAGCATTGGTGAGCATATATTCAAAACCATTATCGAAGGTATTCTTTGTGATATCATAGCCCTCAAAATTCATTTCCTTGGTTCGAATCTCCGTACTGGTAAGATTGGTGATCTTGTAGGTATTCTTTTCTACTCCCACATAATAACTGGGCACTGGTCTCCAATTGGGAATAAAACCGGTAGTTTTTGTAGTAGATTCTACCTCAAATACCAAAGTAAACGGATAGCCAATTGGTGTATAATCCACATATAAAACTCTAGAATCATCATACAGAGTTCCGTTGCTTACAGCACTAACATCGGTAAACTTACTCTTAGTAAATTTTTTGATCTGGTTTCCGGTGGCATCAAAGAACTTCGCAGATATACTTTTGACCCTCGAATCATTATCATAACCTGCTGCGGTGTTCACAAAGTTTTCATAGCCTACCTTGTTCAAAACCGTCACTACATATCTTTTCTTTGTATTTAGTTTATCTAAACTTTCAATGGTGATATCCAATGTATAATCTCTGATTACGGCATTGGCGTTTGATTTCAGGTCTGGCGACAGATCAAGAGCAGATACGCTGTAGTCTTGAGCAGACAATAATAAGTTTACAAAAACAAAGAAAAGAAGGCTTAACTTTTTCCCTTTAATCATAGCAATATTAGTGCAGTTTTAATAGGGACGCAATATAAAAAAATAACCCAAGGATTAAAATCCTTGGGCTATTATAATAGGGTTTATTTACCTATGTTAATTTTCTTCTTAGATCGCTGCAGCTTTGGTTTTTACCTCAAAAGACATTTCAACTAGATCATCGATAAACTTGTCTTTTAAGTTATCAAACCACTTCTTAGATCCGTACTTCACGTTGAAGTCGGCTCTATCGATATTGAACTTGTCACTTTTGAAAGTGAAAACTCCGTTCTCATCAGATAAAGAAGCAGGAATTGTGATGCTTTTGGTTACATCTTTGATCGTTAAGTTACCAGTAACTGCTAAAGCTCCATCTTGGTCTGCTACACTTGTAATAACAAACTTCGCCGTTGGAAATTTCTCAATATCAAAGAAATCAGCAGAAGTTAAATGACCCACCAAACCAGCTGATTTCTTAGGATCTTTAATATCTAAATTCTTGATAGAAGACATGTCTACAACAAATTCTCCTCCAGTGATTGCTCCGTTCTCTACAACTAAAGAACTCTCTTTCAATGCTACAGTTCCATCATGAGCTCCTCCAGGCTTCGTACCTTTCCAAGTTAATAATGAGGCTGTTAGATCTACGTTGTTTGTAGCAACTACCTTTTCAACTTTTACTTCTTCTTTTACCTCTACTTTGTCTTTCTTTTCTTCTTTACAAGAAACCAATAAAGTAGATACCGCTACGATTGCAATGATTACTTTTTTCATGTTTAATAAATTATGGGTGTTTTTTAGATTTTTCTTTAATCTCTGAACTCTTAACAATTATTCGCTAACAAGTTCTCGACAAAGATAATACAAATTTATTTTCCATGGAAAATAAATTATCTATTTTTTATCTTTTGTATCGATTATGATAGTTACAGGACCATCATTGAGAAGTTCTACTTTCATATCAGCACCAAATTCACCTGTTTGAACCCTCTTGTTAATGTCGGTTTCAAATTGAGATACAAAGCTTTCATACAATGGAATGGCCACAGGAGGCTTAGCAGCTTTGATATAGCTAGGGCGGTTTCCTTTTTTGGTACTCGCTTGCAAAGTAAACTGACTCACAACAATGGCTTCTCCATCCACATCTATTAAGGATTTATTCATCACACCCTCATCATCATTAAAGATTCTTAGGTTGGCGATTTTTTTTGAGAGCCACTGAATGTCTGCAGAAGCATCGGCATCTTCAATTCCTAATAATACAAGCAAACCTTGTTGGATATCAGCCACCTTTTCTCCTTCTATGATGACACTTGCTTTGGAAACTCTTTGAATTACGGCTTTCATTTTTTTCAGTTATCAGTGATCAATTATCAATTATCAATTAAAAGAATCAACGGATCCACCAATAGAATAATCTTCAAATTAACACATTAACACATTGAATTATTCCCAAACATCCGTTCTGTAGTGTTCTTCTTCACCTTCCAAGATTTGGAGGTAGCTTTTGTATCGAGACCAAGAAATCTCTTCTTCCTCTAGAGCATCCTTTACAGCGCATTGAGGTTCGTTAACATGTATACAATTATTGAACTTACAATATTCTTTTAAGGCGAAAAATTCTGGAAAGTAATCTCCCAACTCTTCTTTATCCATATCTACCACTCCAAATCCCTTGATTCCCGGAGTATCTATAATCTTGGCTCCAAAACTAAGATCGAACATCTCTGCAAAGGTTGTTGTATGTTGCCCTTGCTTATGTTGTTCGGATATTTCTTTGGTTTTTAAGTTGAGTCCAGGTTCAATCGCATTTACCAATGTTGTTTTTCCTACACCAGAATGACCCGAAAACATACTCACTTTGCCTTTCATCAATTCTTTGACTTTATCGACATTGGTGTTTTCTGTTGACGACACCTCAATACAAGTATATCCAATGGCTTCGTAAATATCTTTCAAATACAGAATCTCTGCTCTCTCCTCGATCTCATATGTGTCAATCTTATTAAAGACCAAAATGGCTTCGATTGAATAGGCTTCGGCAGTGACCAAAAAACGATCTATGAAAGTAGTTAGAGTCTTCGGATTATTGATCGTCACTAATAAAAAGACACGATCAATATTTGAGGCAATCACATGAGTTTGCTTGGATAGATTCACCGACTTTCTAACGATAAAGTTTCTCCTTTCATGAATATTAGAAATCACACCCACTTCTTCATCGCCTTTGGTCTCTAGATCAAAATCAACTTCATCACCAACGGCTATTGGATTGGTACTTTTGATCCCTTTGATTCGAAATTTTCCTTTGATTCTGCATTTGTGGAGTTCGCCCGATTCTGACTTCACCCAATACCAACTTCCTGTAGATTTATAAACGATTCCGGTCATGTAATTATGTATTGGCATGTTTTTTGACTAACTTGAAAGCCAAACATCAATACAAATATCATGAAAAAATTCTATTTAATTGCCGCTCTTTTGGGGTGTATTTACACGACTGATGCACAAATGTTTGAATACAAAGTTATCACTAGTGTTGAGTCGATCATTCCAAGTGGATTAGGTCGTTCTAGAATCGTTCAAGCGAATGATCAAAGGAACTTTGAAGACTTCACCTCTACAAGAACGGATGGGAAAACAGAAAAAGACGGCAGAAATAAATCAAAACGAGCCGAGATCAGAGTGAAGAACTTTGATGAAACGAAATTATTGAACTTCTTTAACCTAGGAGGTATTCGTTTCCAGAACATCGCAGCAAACGATGCGGTAATGACTTCTAAGATCAATAAGATGGTAGAAGAAGGTTGGGATCTTGCTTTTGTAACCAGCGCTGTTGAAAGCTACGGTGGAAAAGGAGATAACAACGGGATCTTTATTACCCGATATATCTTTAAGAAGAAAAAGTAAAAAGAAAAGCGGCTAGATTAGCTTTGTCATTTTGAGCGAAGTCGAAAAATCTCTCATTTTTTAGCTAATGATATTGAGATTTCTCCATTTCAGTCGAAATGACAAGTGCTAACTTTTCTAGCCGCTTTTTTCTTATCCGTTAATAATCTTCTCTTGATGATTGATCGATTCTTGGTGAATCGCTTTGAATACTCTCAAGACAAATTCTTCACTTAGGTTTTGTTCTTCTCCTTCTAGGATCATTTTACCTAAGATCTCATTCCATCTTCTGGATTGAAGGACGGCAACATTCTTTTCTCTCTTCAATTCTCCAATTCCATCAGCAATTTGCATACGCTTTCCTAAGATCTCTATCAATTGGTGGTCTACCACATCGATTTGAGTACGCAATGTATTCAAGGCATTTCTATACTCAGCCTCATTATCTGTAGACTTTCTGATCTTAAGATCATCCATCACTCGAACTAAGGTATTTGGAGTGATCTGTTGTTTTGCATCAGACCATGCATTGTCTGGGTCATAATGAGTCTCAACCATCAAGCCATCAAAATTAAGATCTAGGGCAGTCTGACAAATATCAAAAATGATATCTCTTCGTCCTGCAATATGTGATGGGTCACAGATTAATGGAAGGTCTGGAAAACGATTCTGTAATTCAATAGGAATCTGCCAGTTTGGATTATTTCTATATCTAGTTTTTTCATAGGTTGAAAATCCTCTATGAATCGCACCTAATTTCTTGATATCAGCAGTATATAATCTCTCGATTGCCCCTAACCATAAAGGTAGATCTGGATTAACCGGATTCTTTACCAATACGATCTTGTCAGTTCCTTTTAAGGCATCAGCAATCTCTTGAACGATAAATGGACTCACCGTTGTTCTTGCTCCTAACCATAAAATATCTACGTCATATTCCAATGCAAGATCCACGTGATTTGGATTTGCTACCTCGGTAGCGATCATCATTCCCGTTTCTTCTTTGGCTTTTTTCAACCATTTTAATCCAAGTGCCCCAACACCTTCAAAGTTTCCAGGGCGAGTTCTTGGTTTCCAAATTCCTGCTCTTAATACTGTAGCATCTGTATCTTTTAACTGATGCGCGATCTTTAATACTTGATCTTCTGTCTCTGCACTACAAGGGCCTCCTATCACCAAGGGATGCTCTAACCCAAAGTCGTTCAACCAACCTCTTAATTCTTGTGTGTTTTCCATTTCTAGAGTAAAATTGTATGTCGTTTAATTAATTTCTTGTTTAAATTTTAATCCCGTTAAGGATATTCTTAATGTGATTTGTACTCTCCATTTCTTCATAGATCGCTTCAAAATCATTGGCTTGCATCAGTGTTTTAAACTGTTGCAAATTGGAAATATATTCTTCCAGTGTTTCTATAACATTTTCTTTGTTCTGCTCAAAGATTGGGGTCCACATCGCAGGTGAACTCTTCGCCAATCTCACCGTAGATTCAAATCCACTTCCTGCCATATCAAAAATGTCTCTCTCATTCTTCTCCTTCTCGATCACAGTCTTTCCTAACATAAAAGAGCTGATGTGTGATAAGTGAGATACATAGGCAATATGTTTGTCGTGAGACACAGGATCCATATAGCGAATTCTCATTCCGATCTTAGAGAAAATTTCTAGGGCTTTCTCCTGCAATTTGAATGCCGTTTTCTCTACTTCACAGATAATGTTTGTCTTTTCTTTATACAAGCCTCTTAAAGCTGCTTTCGGTCCAGAAAATTCGGTTCCTGCAATAGGATGTGCTGCCAAAAAGTTCCTTCTCTTGGGATGATTTCTGACAATCTCGCAGATGTTCTGTTTGGTAGAACCCGCATCAATGACCAAAGCATCATCATGCACTTGATCTAAGATCTTCGGAAGCGCATCGATGCTCGCATCCACGGGAATCGTCAAGAATACAATATCTGCTTCTGAAAGATCTTTTTCATCAGCTTCTCTATCAATGACTTCCAATCGGATAGCCTCCTCAATATGCAAAGGATCATGATCCATTCCCAAGACCTGAACTTCAGAAAATTCATCCTGAATATCCAGAGAAAAGCTTCCTCCAATCAATCCTACTCCTATGACAACTACCTTCATACTTTCTTTCTTCTTAGCCGTGTAATTCTATTTTACTGATTCGATCATCTTTAAAATGATATATAGCTTTTCCTGTCTGATTAACGGTCTGACCCGCTTTTTTATCTCCTAGATCTATCTTAAAGGTCCAAGAGTAATTCACCAAAAGCGTCGATTTATCTTCTTCATGCTCGATACTCAAGATCTCTTGGGTTCTTTTTGTATACATCTCGGCTCCTCGTTGAGCGATCTTCTTAAATTTCTTCTGCCCTTCTATCTTCAACTGCAACTCACCATCTGTATAATTCTCAAAAACGATCTTGGAATGCAATGGCAATAAGATCTTTTTGGTGTTAAAGCTGCTCATTCCGCTTAAATAAATATCGATCAATTCTTTTTGTCTACTCATGGTTTGTCTTTTGACTCTTGGTGCATTAAAAATTCTAAACTTAAAATCTCATTAATGCTTCTTCTATCTTCTCTTCAGAAACACAGAGTGAAAATCTTATATAACCATCTCCATTCGATCCAAAAATAGAACCTGGAGCAATGAAAATATCTTTCTCATATAAGAGTTCATCGATCACTGTTTCTGCCACTTTCCCTACGGGTAATTTCGCCCAAACAAACATTCCGGCCACATCTTTATCATAAGTGCAATTAAGCTTATCAGCAATCTTCCAAATCAACTTCTGTCTTCTTGCATAGATCTCATTCATTTCTTCAAACCATGAAGATTCTATATGCAAGGCTTCTATAGCTCCTTTCTGAATTCCATAGAACATTCCAGAATCCATTTGCGTTTTTACACGGAGAACATCTTTTAAAAATTTCTCATTTCCCAACAGCATTCCTACACGCCATCCCGCCATATTAAACGACTTACTCAAGGAGTTCAACTCTAAAGCAATGTCTAAGGCACCTTCCACAGCCAATAGACTTGAAGGTTCTTCATTCAAAACAAAACTGTAAGGGTTATCGTTTACGATCAAGATCCTATGTTTCTTTCCAAAGGCGATCAATTGCTCATATAGCTCTTGTGTTCCTTTGGCTCCAGTTGGCATATGAGGATAGTTGACCCACATGATCTTCACCTTCGAAAGATCCTTTTGTTCCAATGCCTTAAAATCTGGCATCCAATGAGAATCTGCTGTTAGGTTATAATACTCTGGAATCGCTTCAACCAAATTTGTTACCGAAGTATAGGTCGGGTAACCCGGATTGGGAATCAACACCTCATCTCCTTTATTCAAAAAGGCCATAGAAATATGCAAGATCCCTTCCTTTGAACCCATCAAAGGTAATACCTGTGATTCTGGGTCTATTTCTACATCGTAATGCTTCGAGTAAAACTGACTCACAGCCTCTCTAAACTCAGGCAGTCCTTGGTAACTCTGGTATTTATGAGCCCCTTCATCCATCAATGAGTCTTGAATGGCTTTTACCACAGAAACAGGAGGTCTCAAATCCGGACTTCCAATCCCCATATTGATGATAGGTTTTCCTGCCAATGCCAGACTTCTTACTTCTTTTAATTTTCTAGAGAAGTAGTATTCTTTGATATGTATGAGTCGTTCTGCAGCTTTCACTTCATGATCTGTTATTACATTGTTCATACGGCATCTCTTTTTGAGCCGGTCTCCCTGCCATTGGTATATTCTCCTAATATTTTAAACTCTTCAGCCATGATTTCTATGATGGCTTTGGCTTTGGCATAGTCTTGATAATCATCAAAAGTCACATCCACGAAAAAGGCGTATTTCCAAGGTGTTTCTATCTTCGGCAAGGATTGGATCTTCGTTAAATTCAACTTACAATCACTCATCACATTCAAAACCGTTGCCAAGCTTCCTCTTTTGTGATCTAACATAAACTTTAAACTTGCCTTATTGATCTTCTCTGTATCTACACTACGATGTTCATCGCTTTGTTTTTTCAGGATCACAAATCGCGTTGCATTATTCTTGATCGTTTGGATCTCATCTTCAATCACTTCCAAGCCAAAAAGATCGGCGGCCACTTTAGGTGCAATCGCCGCCACTTTATGCAATTGTTTTTTGGAAATTCTATCCGCCACCTCAGCAGTATCCGCATCTTCTACCAAACGAATATGTTTGTGTTGTTTAAAGAACTCCTTGCACTGCAATAAGGCCATTGGGTGTGAACAAACCTCTTTGATATCCTCAATGGTTTGTCCAGGTAATGCCATCAGATGATGATGGATATTTAAATAGTACTCTCCGCAAATGGTGAGTCCGTTTCGATCTATCAAAGCGTAATTAGGAATGATAGAACCCGCAATGGTATTTTCTAGTGCCATGATCCCATAAGAACAGTTCTCTGAAACCAAGCAGTCTACCAACGCATCAAAAGACAGGCATTCGTTCAGATCAAGATCTTGACCGAAATACTCTGTAGCAACCAAATAATGGTTGGATCCTTTGATTCCTTGAATCGCTATTTTTTTACTCATTCTTTCTTAAAAAAAAAAGAGTCTCAAGCAAGACTCGAGACTCTAAGTTTTATGTATTACAAAACACTACAAAGCCTCTGCCTTTATTGGAAAATAAAAGTAGAAATAGAAACCTTGCCAAACGTTTTGTAATGCCATGCTTAAAAAATCTAAAGGACCAAATGTAAGGATTCATTTGAAATAAACAAATATTGACCTATTGAAATTGAAAGATTTACGAACTTCTCAAAATCCAAACATATTTTTAGATGATTTTCAGTGGAAATTAAATATGACAGAGAATTTTCTAATAACAAATAGAAAAACCCTTTGGAGACTTGCCTCATTTAACCCTAGTTACCCATCATTTTAACTATATTTTTAGATCAACAATTCGTATTTTAGCTTCATGAAAAAATTGTGTTCTCAACACTTTTCTACGCTCATCACTTCTACATCTAACAATAGGCACTAAATTTTTGGCATGATGATTTCAATTTATGGAAGAAAGATGTTTGGTTGTGGTATGATTTATGTTAATTTGAAAACTCTGAAAAAATCAGTAAGAAGAAACGAAGCTTGAACTATGATATTGAAGCGAACTAATTTTACAAAATGGACCTGCAGTTTATTGTTTCTACTTAGCCTAAGCGCTGTAGCACAGAAATCTGAGGTTTATAAAACTTTCAAAAAGAAATATCCTGATGCGCCAGTGGTTAGATTAGAAGACAAAACCACTTACAGGATCTCCATTAATAAAGAGGGAAATCTAGATATTAAGCAAGACCTTTATGAAGAGGATTTGTATCTTGATAGATCTGCCAATCTTAACTCGAAGCGCTCCTTAAGTTATACAAGTTTCTTTGATCTTTCTTCTATTGAAGCCGCTTCAATGACATACGAAGGAAATCAGTATGTAGAGAACAAAGTAGAAGACTTTACCGAGAAGAATGATTTGGATGATAGCTTTTATGACGACTCAAAACAAGTGAGTTTTATTTACCCGAAACTGGGAGAAGGAAACAAAACCAAATTATCCTTCAGCTATACCATCAAGAATCCCCGATTTTTAGGAGCTTTTTATTTTGGTGATTATTATCCGATTGCTAAGAACCAGGTGACCTTGATCGTGGATAAGAATATTGAAATGGAGTTCAAGACGTTTAATATGGACGATGCCAATGTTGATTTTCAACAAACGAAAAAAGGCAAGAACATCATCTACACTTGGACAAAAAACAATATTGAACAATACAAAACAGATCCTGGAGCGCCTAGCTTTAAGACCTTCGTTCCTCATGTGATCCCAGTGATCAAATCCTATAAGGTAAAGAGACAGACCAAAACTGTGTTAGATGGAGTGAACTCTTTATATAACTGGTACTATTCTTTGGTTGAAGGAGTGAATACTCAAGATGTAGATCCAGAATTAAAGGCCTTAACTGAAAACCTGATCAAAGACAAAGAAAACGATCTTGAAAAGGTTAAAGCCATTTATTACTGGACCCAAAAGAACATCAAATACATTGCTTTTGAATATGCTTTGGGTGGTTTTATCCCAAGAGAGGCCAATGATGTTTTCAAAAAGAAATATGGAGATTGTAAAGACAATTCAAGTATTCTAGCCGAAATGCTAGAGATCGCTGGCTTGGAAGGGAACCTAACTTGGATAGGGACTCGAAAGATCCCTTATACCTATGAAGAAGTTCCTACTCCAGCGGTAGACAATCATATGATCTTATCCTACGAATACCAGGGTGAAACCTACTATTTGGATGCCACAGGAAGGTTTACACCTATAGATTATCCAACTGCCTTTATTCAAGGAAAAGAGGCTCTGGTGAGCAAAGGAAAAGACGATTATGTGATCAAAAAGGTTCCTATAATGGGAGCAGACAAAACCGTATTGAGAGATAGCTCTTATGTGAAGATCCAAGGGGATGAACTTTTGGGAACCTCAAAAGCAAACATCACAGGATACTTAAAAGGAGATCTGTTTTACAGCTTAGAGCAGATTAAAAAAGAAAAGGATCTTATTGAACTTTTCAATGCCCGATTTAGAAAAGGGAATAACAAATTCTTGATTTCCAAGATCAGCGAAGAGAACAAATACGATTACGAAAAAGACTATGTGGTTAACTATGATTTTAATATCAAAGACTACGCTCAGCAATATGGCGATGAATTATATGTAAATCCGCATTTCCATAAAGTGGCGAGTCAGTTTAGAATTGAAAAAGATCGCAAGAGACCGGTAGAATATCAATATAAAAGAACCTTCGATTTTATCAATGTGATCGAGGTTCCAGAAGGGTATACGGTAGATTACATTCCTGAGAATGTGAGTCTATCCAACGACCTTATGAGTGTATCTATGACCTATGAACAAAAAGAAAACACCATCGTTTGCACTTCAAAAGCGGTCTTAGATTACGTATTACTAGATCTAGATCAGCAAAAAGAAGTAAATGCTTTGATCAAAAAAGCAACCAAAGCCTACAAAGAAATTATCATCCTTAAAAAACAATAACATGTTGAAAAGACTTGTGTTTATTTTCATTCTTGCTATAAGCATAACAGCTAACGGTCAAGATATCTATTATAAAACCTATAACTGGGAAACCAACCCTTCGTATACCGTTACAAATCCGAATGCAGAGCTGGTATCACTCAAAGAAAAAGTGATTACTGAGTTTGTTCTTGAAGGAGAGTATTTCTTGGAGTACTACTTAGAGCATAAGGTATTGTATTTGAATTCGGATGATGCCATTGAAAGATACAATAGAGTTTATTTACCTTTTAGTCAGTCTACCCGATTAGAAGCCGCTAAAGCACGTGTGATCAAAAAGAACGGAGAGATCATTGAATTACCAGAGGACAAGATCCTAGAAGCAGAAGACGAAGAAACAGGAAGAAAATACAAGTACTTTGCTTTTGAAGGAATCGAAAAAGGAAGTATCATCGAGTACTATTCAATTGAGAAAAGAAATCCACGTTACAACGGAATTGAACTGACCTTTCAAGAAGAGCACGAAGTGCAAACTGTAGAGTTTGACCTATACTCACCAGGAAATTTGATCTTTGATTTTAAAAGCTATAACGGCCTAGCCAGTGTAGAAAAGGTAGAAACCATTCCCGGAACAAAAAACCATTGGAAATTACGCACAGGTAATATCAGAGCCTTAGACAAAGAACCCAGTTCTGCCTTTGATGCAAGCAAAGCTTCTGTGGTTTATAAAATGTCTAAGAATTTAGGAAATGGTTTCATTTTCACCTCTTATAACAAACTGGCAAACGACTTTTACATTCCCCTTTTCTATGGGAAGAACACACCTGAATTAGAAACTGCAATAGACGGGTTTTCAAAAGATATGGGAATCACTGCAGAGATGGATGAGGAATCGAAGCTGAGAAAGATCGATAACTATATCAAGGGCAATATTTTTATTACAAAGATTCAAGATCCGGCCTATTCAGATCTTGCTAAGGTGATCTCAGACAAAGCGGCCAACGACAATGGAGTGACCAAATTGTATATTGCTTTATTGAGAAAACATAAGATCGCACATGAATTGGTAGTGACTTCTGACCGATTGAAAATTAAATTCGATCCTGAGTTTGAATCTTACAATTTCTTAACAGAGTATTTGATCTATTTCCCAGGAACTAAAAAATATGTGGCTCCCACAGAGCAAAACAGCCGCTACGGATTCCCTTCAGGATATTGGATGGACAATTATGGTTTGTTTGTAAAAGCGGTTGAGATAGAAGGCGTTTATCAGTCGGTGACCAGTATCAGATATATCGAACCCTTGACCAATGACCAAAGTTTGGACGTGATGTTGGTAGATGTAAGCTTTGATCCTGAAGATTTGACCGTTACGAACATCAAGTTAGATGAAAGCATGTATGGTTACAACGCGCAGGTGATCCAACCTTTTATCAATCTGATCCAGAAAGAGCGAATCAATGAAATCATCGAACAATTAGGAAAGTTGGTTGCTTATGATGAAGATGCTGAGTTTAAGGATCATGAGATCGTAGATGACAACCCAGAGATGTTTGGGATCAAGCCGATGCAAGTAAGGTATAATATGACTTCTGAAGCCTTTGTAAACAAAGCCGGACGTAAATACTTGTTCAAATTAGGTCAAATGATTGGAGGGCAAATTGAAATGTACCAAGAAAAGAAGCGTGTATTGCCTTATGAAGAGCAGTTTCAAAGAACCTATGACCGTGTAATTACGGTAAACATCCCTGAAGGATATAAGGTTGCCAATTTAGATGATATCAATATCAAGAACGAGTATACCAAAAACGGAAAAACATTGTTTAAGTTCCATTCTTATTATACCCTAGATGGAAACAAACTAACAGTAAAAGCAGACGAGTTTTATACACAAAACATCATTGCTCCTGAGTTGTATGAAGAATACAGAACAGTGATCAACTCGGCTGCGGATTTTAATAAGATTACTTTGGTGATTGAGCCAAAATAGTTCTTAACAATAAACGCATTTCCAACAATGCAAATCGAATACAACAAACCTCAACAAAAGTTCACCATCAAAGACGGTTTAAAAACTCAGTATATGATGGTTAAAGCCATGATGGTAATTCTTCTTGTGAATGCTATCATCATTTTTGTCACAGCCTATAAAACAGGTTTTGGGAGTTTGGATTATGTGTGGGTCTTGTTTGGATTAATCGCTTTTTACACTTTGTATAATCTCATTTTTAAAAAATCATCACAACAAGAGATTGCTATTAAAGATATTGACTGTTTACAAATCAGAAATATTAGAGGCAAAAGTCATTTTTCTTTGTTACTCAAAAATGGAAAAGTGAGAAACTTAGCAGTTTTTTCTAATGATAAAGAAGAACAACGTATGATACAGTTGTTTAATAAAGCAGGGGTTAATAAAAAGTAATAGGTCGTGATTAACTGAGTATGTACCTTGATCAACTGGGATTGACTCCTTGTCAGTCGTCGGACCCGATTTTGGGAGGCTAAAAAGCCTCTATTCCTTTGCTATCGATCTTTTCATTTGTCATTCTTTTGAAATAAGCTTTCACCGAATTCCAAAGAAAAAGCCCCTCAAAATCTTGAGAGGCTTTTGCGGTCTGGACGGGACTCGAACCCGCGACCCCATGCGTGACAGGCATGTATTCTAACCAGCTGAACTACCAAACCGTTGCTCTAGGCGTGCTAAAGAAATAATGTTTATCGCTCTAGCGGGTGCAAATATAAAGTAGTTTTTTATTTCGACAAAGGAAAAAGATTTTTTTTATGTTCATTTTTGGCTTGAACCAAAAACGAACCAAAAAGTTCAAGGCTCTTTACAAAAGTTTGAGAAAACACTACAGAATCACTCTCCACAGATCAAAAGAACTCATTCACTTCGTGAATTCAAACAGCTTTTGATCTCTTAGTCTTTCACAGCTTCCTTGATTTTCAAAACTTTTCTAATATGCCGTTTCTTTATTGCTCAACCCGGAAGCTATAAGAAATAGCTATGCATCAAGCGGAAGTGCGTTCCGATTCATCGGAAAAGAGCATGAAGCGATAAGATGCAGCAGTGGTTTAGAGTTGACTCAAAAATTTCCTGATAGCTTTCTTGATTTTTTGCTTCATTTTGTATCAAGACAAAATGAAGAGTAAGGAAAAAGATGTTTTTGAGCTCTTAGCCTAATCTTTTGGAGAAGCCCGCCTGCGTCGGGCAGGCAAAAAAATGAATGTATAATTTACATCATACGAGCTCGACTCAAAAAATAACTCGTCAAGACTTGGGCAAAACCCAACTGAATATCTACAGGAACATAATCGATCTTGTATTGGATACATTTGGTTCTGAGTTCTTTGAAGTAATCGGAAACTAGATCTTTGTAGTAGTCTTGAATGTTTTCTGAAAACAAATTGACCTCTTCTCCTGTTTCTACATCGACAAACTTTTTCGGAGCATTATCGAAGTCGAAATTAAATTCTGTTTTCCCATCAAAAGTATGGAACAAAACCACCTCGTGTTTGTTGTACTTTAAATGTCTTAAAGCTTCAAATAAAGCAGTTTCATTTTCATTGGATTGAAACATATCTGTAAACAGAAAGATCAAAGATCTTCGATGGATCTTTTCTGCAATCTCGTGCAAATACCGATAGGTTTCGGTATTTCTGGTCGACTTAGCAGTTAGCAAATTCTCCAGTTGATGCAGCACCATTTTTCTATGACGGTCTGAACCTTTTTCTGGAGCATAATATTCATATCGATCGGAATAAATGCTCAATCCTACAGCATCACGCTGACGTTTTAAAACCTCCATTAAGCAAGCAGCAGCCACCGCAGAAAACCCGATTTTATTCAAACTATCTAAAGACTGCTTTTTTACAATAGGATAATGCATAGAAGCCGAATTATCCACAATGATATGACATCTTAAGTTGGTCTCTTCTTCATATTTCTTGGTGTATAACTTCTCTGTTTTGGCAAAGAGCTTCCAATCTATATGTCGGGTTGAATCTCCTTTGTTATAGAGCTTATGCTCTGAGAATTCGACAGAAAATCCATGAAACGGACTCTTATGCATCCCTGTAATGAAACCTTCCACTACCTGTTTGGCAAGCAGTTCTAGATTTTTGATTTCGGAAAGGTGAATTTGCGAGAGATCCATGAATGTCGAAAATAAAAAAAAGGTTTGACCGAAGCCAAACCTTTTCTGTTTGAATTATGTTAATTCTTTGGGAACGAACTATATTATGCTAATTGCTCTTCTAATTTACCTGCGTAAACTGCTTTTGGAGCAACTCCAACTTGCTTATCTACTAATTCACCATCTTTAAAGAATAAAACGGTAGGGATATTTCTGATCCCATATTTTGCAGCAAATGTTTGATGCGCATCTACATCCATTTTACCGATTACTGCTTTTCCTGAGAAATCTTCGTTTAACTCGTCTACAATGGGAGCCAACATTCTACAAGGTCCACACCAAGCCGCCCAAAAATCTACCATTACAGGCTTATCTGAACCTAATACAACCTCTTCAAAATTCCCATCTGTTATTTCTAATGCCATGATCTTATATTTTTAAATATGTTATTATTCAAGATTTAGATTACAAAATTAACTAATTCTCAGGGTTTTTGGTCATCTAAAAAATTGCTTTTTGTTATGAATCTATCAACAGTTCTTATTACTTAAGTTATTAGCTTATAGCCTTTGGCTTTTAGCTGTTAGCTCTGAATATTTTTATAATTAAGTCGCACCCTGAGGCTCTCGAAGGTTAATATTTCTTTTTGTTTGTAGCATTCATTTTTTTGCCAGCCCTACGCAGACGGGCTTCTCTAAAGTTCATTCGTTCATTTTGGCTTGACTCAAAATGAAGAGAACAATGGCCTATAAGAACGAGCATGGTCAAGAGAGAGTGAAGAGAAACCATTTATTTAAAACCACACCCCTATGGTCCCCTAAAGGGGACAAGATTATTTCCCTCCTTGAGGAGGGATAAAGGGAGGTGTTAAAAAACATGCTTCGCAATAGCCTTCACATTCGAAGACTTCCCCATAGAATAATAGTGAAGCACAGGAACACCGTATTCGATTAGCTCTTTGCTTTGCTGAATTCCCCATTCTACTCCTACTTGTCTTGCGGCTTTGTTGTCTTTGCAATCCTCAACCGCAGAGATCAAATCTTCTGGGAGGTCAATCTTAAACACCTGAGGTAAAATTTGTAAATGTCTTTTGGTGGATATAGGTTTGATTCCAGGAATGATTGGTACCGTAATGCCCATATCTCGGGCTGCTTCTACAAACTCAAAATACTTTTTATTATCAAAAAACATCTGAGTTACTACATATTCTGCACCGGCATCTACCTTGTCTTTTAATCTCCTTAAATCCGATTTCAAAGAAGGTGCTTCCATATGCTTTTCTGGATAGCCAGCAACCCCAACACAAAAATCGCATCGGTCATCGGCCTCCATCACATCATGAAGGTATTTCCCTTGATTAAGATCAATGATCTGTTCTACTAATCCTTGAGCGTATTGATGACCTCCTTGAGTAGCCTCAAAATAAGACTGATGCTTCATGGCATCACCTCTTAAGGCCATGATATTATTGATTCCCAAATAATGACAATCCACCAACAAATATTCAGTTTCCTCTTTGGTAAATCCTCCGCACAGAACATGAGGAACCGTATCTACATCATACTTATGTTTGATAGCCGCACAGATCCCTAAGGTTCCAGGTCTCATACGAGTGATCTTTCTGTCCAATAAACCATTTTTTTCAATGTAGATATATTGTTCGCGAGAGGTTGTAACATCAATAAAAGGAGGTTTGAACTCCATCAAAGGATCAATATTATTATATAACTCTTGAATGTTCTTTCCCTTTTTTGGTGGAATAATCTCAAATGAGAATAAAGTTTCTCCTTTCGCCTGCTGAATATGTTCAGTAATCTTCATTAATCTATTTTATTGTTCTGCTATCGATGGATGCAACCACTTTCTAGCTGTCTTTAATTCTATTCCTTTTCGCTCTGCAAAATCTCTTACCTGATCGTTGGTGATCTTCCCTACACCAAAATACTTGGCTTCGGCATTGGCAAAATAATATCCAGAGACAGATGCTGCCGGCCACATGGCCAGACTCTCTGTTAGTTTCACACCTATTTGATCTTCTACATCTAAAAGGTTCCAAAGTGTTAACTTTTCTAAATGATCCGGACAAGCTGGATAACCTGGTGCGGGTCTAATTCCTTTGTAGGCTTCTTTGATCAGCTCTTCATTGGTAAGATCCTCTGATGAAGCATAACCCCAATGCTGAGTTCTTATTTTATAATGTAAATATTCTGCAAAAGCTTCTGCAAAACGATCGGCAATTGCTTGAGTCATGATTGCATTATAATCATCCTGTTGTTCTTTATAAGAATTGGCCAATTCATCGGCACCAAAAATACTTGTGCAGAAACCTCCGATATAATCAGTTTTCTTGGATTCTTCAGGAGCAATATAATCTGCCAAGGCGAAACTTGCTTTTCCTTCTCTTTTCTTTAATTGCTGACGAAGCGTTCTAAATCTAGCTACTTCTTGTCCCTTCTTTTTAACTGATATATCATCATCATTCACAGAATTTGCTTCAAATAAACCAAAGATAGCTTTGGCCTTTAAACTTTGTTTGGCTACGATCTCTTTCAGCATTTTCTGAGCATCTTCATACAAGCTAGTTGCTTGCTCTCCAACCACTTCATCAGTAAGTATGTCGGGAAATTTACCATGTAAGTCCCAACTTCGAAAGAATGGTGACCAATCAATATAAGGCACCAATTCTTTCAAGCTTAGTTGTTCCAACTTTTGTACTCCCAACTCATTAGGCTTCGCAATTTCCGAAGCTTCCCAATCTATTTTAAACTTCTTTTTACGAGCTTCTTCAATAGAGATATAAGACTTTGCTTTACCACGCTTTAAGAATTTCTCACGAAATTCTTCGTAATCCTTCTTCAGTTTGGAAACGTATTCATTGTTGGTTTTCTGATTCAAAAGATCACCGATAACTGTCACGGCTCTTGAAGCATCGTTTACATGAACCACAGCGTTCTTATACTGAGTGTCAATCTTTACAGCTGTATGAGCTTTTGAAGTCGTAGCTCCACCAATCAATAAAGGAACTTGAAAATTCTCTCGTTCCATTTCCTTCGCCAGATACACCATTTCATCCAAAGAAGGCGTAATTAAACCACTTAATCCTATGGCATCTACTTGCTCTCTTTTGGCTGTTTCTATGATCTTTTCTGGAGGTACCATTACCCCAAGATCCACGATTTCATAATTATTACAACCCAGTACAACAGAAACAATGTTTTTTCCAATATCATGGACGTCCCCTTTCACTGTTGCCATCAGAATCTTCCCAAGAACTTCTTGCCCCCCGTCCCCCATTGGGGGAGATTGAAGTTCTTCTTTGATTCTGTCTAAGACTGCATCAAGTTTCGTAAGAACTTCTGTATTTGTAAATCGTAGTACTCTATATCCTTCTCTTATTAGCCATCCTGTCCTTACCTGGTCGGATTCTCTGTTATCAGGTAATTGATGGATTAAGCCATCTACTTCAATAATTAGATTAGACTTAAGACATATAAAATCTGTAATATACTTTCCGATGATATGTTGTCTTCTGAATTTAGCTCCTTCAAGTTGCTTGTTTTTTAAAACCGCCCAAAGTACATCCTCTGCTTCGGTTGGCTTTGAGCGCATCTCTTTAGAATAGTGTTTTAATAATCCATAAAGAGCAGGGTCTGCAGTTTTCCAGTATAAAGTCCCCTTTGGGGATTTAGGGGCTTTCTTCGCCGCTTCAATAAAAGGATTCAAATAAGCCACGGCTTTTTTCATTACACGGGCAGATTTTACCACCTGCGGTAAAAACATCTTACCAGATCCAAAGAGGTCACCAACAACATTCATACCCGTCATTAAGTGACCTTCAATAACTTGAAGTGGTTTATCGACACTTAGTCTTGCTTCTTCAGCATCAGCTTCAATAAAAGCATCAATTCCTTTTACTAAGGAGTGAGTAATACGCTCTTGTAAGGTTCCTTTTCTCCATTCTAGAGCCTGAGTATCATCTTTTTTCTTCTTCCCTTTTACGGATTCTGCAAAATCCAGTAATCTTTCTGTCGCGTCATCTCTTCGATCTAGGATCACATCTTCAACATGCTCTAAAAGATCTTTAGGAATATCGTCATAAACCTCCAACATGGTTGGATTCACGATTCCCATATTCATTCCATTTTGGATAGCATGATATAAGAAAACAGAATGCATGGCTTCACGAACGACATTATTTCCACGGAAAGAGAAAGAAACATTACTCACACCTCCACTTACAGAAGCATGTGGTAGATTTTCTCTTACCCATTTTGTAGCTTGAATAAAATCAACTGCATTCTTTCGGTGCTCTTCCATTCCTGTGGCCACAGGAAATATATTGAGATCGAAGATGATATCTTCTGCTGGGAATTTTACCTTATTGACTAAGATGTCATAGGATCTTTGGGCAATCTCAATTCTGCGCTCATAATTATCTGCCTGACCAACTTCATCAAATGCCATAATAATCACCGCGGCTCCATATCTTTTGATCTGTGTTGCTTCCCAGATAAACTTTTCTTCACCCTCTTTTAGGGAGATGGAATTCACCACACATTTTCCTTGCACTACCTGCAATCCGGCTTCGATAATTTCCCATTTTGAACTATCGATCATCATCGGAATTCTACAGATATCAGGTTCAGCAGCGATTAGATTTAAGAACCTTACCATGGCTTCTTTACCATCGATAAGACCATCATCCATATTTACATCTAAGATCTGAGCACCGCCGTCTACTTGATGTCTGGCAATGTCTAAGGCTTCATCAAAACGTTCTTCTTTTACGAGACGTAAGAACTTTCTGGAACCAGCAACATTGGTTCTTTCTCCAACATTGATAAAGTTACTTTCAGGAGTAATAACAAGTGGCTCAAGTCCACTCAATCGCATATATTTCTTTTCTTCTACACTCATTCTTTTATACGCGAACAGCCAAATTTCTAGGTTGATATTTGGCTGCTACTTCAGCTATTGCTGTTATGTGATCTGGAGTTGTTCCGCAACAACCACCAATAATATTAATAAGGTCTTTATTTAGGTATTCTTCAATTTGTGCTGCCATTTCCTCTGGAGTTTCATCATATTCACCAAAAGCATTTGGCAAACCTGCATTTGGATGAGCAGAAATAGCAAATTCAGTTTTTGAAGCAATCGCTTCCAAATGAGGTTGTAATAAATTGGCTCCTAGAGCACAATTAAATCCAACACTCAACAAAGGAATATGCGAAATAGAGATCAGGAAAGCTTCCGCAGTCTGACCCGAAAGAGTTCTTCCAGAAGCGTCTGTAATTGTACCTGACACCATCACTGGAACTTCAATATTTCTTTCAGCTTTTACCTCCTCAATCGCAAACAATGCTGCTTTGGCGTTTAGAGTATCAAACACAGTTTCTACCAATAAAATATCGGATCCTCCATCCAATAGGGCTTCCACTTGCTGTTTGTAAGCAATTCTTAATTCATCAAATGTCACTGCTCGATAACCAGGGTCATTTACATCTGGAGACATACTTGCTGTTCTATTCGTAGGTCCGATAGACCCAGCAACGAACCTTGGTTTATGAGGTTCTTTGGCAGTCATTTCATCAGCGACTTCCTTGGCAATCTTGGCCGATTCATAGTTCAATTCATAGACAAGAGCTTCCATGTTATAGTCGGCCATGGCAATGGTTGTTCCCGAAAATGTATTCGTCTCAACAATATCGGCACCCGCCTCAAAGTACTTCCTATGAACTGCCTTTACGGCTTCAGGTTGCGTTAATGAAAGTAAGTCGTTATTTCCCTTTAAAGGCGAAGGATAATCTTTAAATCGATCTCCTCTAAAATCTTCTTCTGTGAATTTATACTGCTGTAACATGGTTCCCATGGCACCGTCTAGCACTAAAATTTTTTTATTGATTTGTTCGTATATATCTTTCATTGCGTTTGCAAATTTAAGGCTTAAACTCTAAACCGTTAAAGCCTGTGCCACATCATCAATGATATCTATAATATTCTCTAAGCCTACAGAAACTCTAATGAGTCCGTCTGTGATTCCTACCTCCAAACGATCTTCTACTGACAGTTTGCTATGAGTAGTAGATGCCGGATGTGTGACAATAGTTCTTGTATCTCCTAAATTTGCTGACAAAGAGCACATCTGTATCTTATTCAGAAAACTCCTTCCTGCTTCTAGTCCACCCTTCAATTCAAAGACCACGATATTTCCCCCATGTCTCATCTGCTTCCTAGCGATTTCATACTTTGGATGAGAAGGTAAAAAGGGATATTTCACCAAATTTACCTCAGCCTTAGATTCTAAGAATGTTGCTAGCTTTAATGCATTTTCACAGTGTCTATCAACTCTTACAGCCAAAGTTTCTAGGCTCTTTGACAATACCCAAGCATTGAATGGTGACATGGCCGGACCCGTATTTCTTGAAAAGAGATAAATCTCTCTAATCAAGTCTTTCTTACCCACTGTAACTCCGCCTAAAACACGCCCCTGTCCATCTATCAACTTAGTAGCCGAGTGGATCACCAGATCCGCACCAAACTTTATGGGTTGCTGCAAATAGGGAGTGGCAAAACAATTGTCTACTACAAATAACAGATTATGCTTTTTACAAAAGGCACCTAGCTCCTCGAGATCTAATATATCTACTCCCGGATTTGTTGGTGTTTCGACATATAATATCTTGGTATTCTCTTGAATAAGATCCTCTAAAGAATCTGTTTCGTTAGCTTTAAAATAGCTAGTCTCAATATTCCATTTTGGAAGATATTTGGTAAACAATGAATGTGTTGATCCAAAGACCGATCTGCAAGAAATGATATGATCTCCTGAGGACAAAAGGGCTCCAAAAGTTGAAAAAATTGCAGACATTCCTGTTGCAAATGCATAACCATCTTCCGCTCCTTCCAATGCCACGATCTTATTCACAAACTCCGTTGTATTTGGGTTTGAAAATCTAGAATACAAATTTCGTTCTTTCTCTTCGGCAAATGAAGCTCTCATGTCTTCTGCATCGTCAAAAACAAAACTCGAGGTTAGATATAATGGTGTTGAATGCTCATTAAACTGCGATCTTTCATTTTGTAATCTGATCGCATCTGTCTCGAAGTGAGTTGCCATACTTAAATTTCGATATTTGTTTCTACCAATCTGAGGATATCTCCAAAAACTCCTCTGGCCGTTACAGCTGCACCAGCTCCAGCTCCTTGAATCACTAATGGTTGTTCACCATAGGATTCTGTATAGATCTCAAAGATCGAGTCCGATCCTTTTAAGGAACCTAAAGGTGATTCTTTAGAAACAGAAACCAAGCTTACACTTAATGTTGCGCCGTGCTCATTCGAGAGGTCGCCAGAAAGATCTCCAATATATCGCAAGACATGATCTGGTGATTGGTTTTCCTTGGTGCGTTGAAACTTTGAGTTCATCTCAGAAAAGGATCCTAAAAACTTATGAAGTTCAATTTGTCTTAGTTCTTCGGGAATTAGATTTTCAATCACAACATCTGAAAGCTCATTATGCAGATCCAGCTCACGAGCTAAGATCAACAGTTTTCTAGCCACATCATTTCCGCATAAATCCTCCCGTGGATCAGGCTCGGTAAATCCTTTATCAACAGCCTCTTGTAGTACTTCAGAAAAAGGTTGATCGACCTCAGAAAAGGTATTAAACAAATAACTCAAGGACCCTGAAAAAACGCCTCTAATACGAGTAATATTCTCTCCTGAAAGATGTAACAACTTAATGGTATCAATAAGTGGCAATCCAGCTCCTACATTGGTTTCATATAAATATCTCTTTTGATATTTTTTTAACTGAACTCTTAGATTTTGATAGAAATCTAAACCAATGGTATTGGCGATCTTATTGGAAGAAACTAAATCAAATCCTTTAGCAACTAAATTCGAATAATTCGCTACAAAATCTACACTAGCCGTGTTGTCAATTGCGATCAAATTCTCTAAATGATTCTTATCCGCAAATGCAACAATGTCCTCTAGTGTATATTCAATTCCTCCATCAATTGAGTCTCTCCAGTTGGCATCAATTCCGTTCTCATTCAAAAGAACCTTTCTGGAGTTTGCGATTGCGAATATATTCAAGTGAACACCTCGTTTCTTTTTGATCTCCTCTGACGAAGAAATGATCTGATCGATCAGTGTTCCACCCACGAGACCATGACCAAAAATGGCAAGGTTGACCTTTTTCGTTACTCCAAAGATCTCTCCATGAATCACATTGGTAGCTTTGTGTAGTTGATTCTTCTTCACAACCAAACTCACATTTCTTCCTGTGACTGTATTATTGAACAATAAAGGAACCACATGATTTTTGATCAGTGTATTAAAAGGTTTATGAAAGTCTTTTAGATGTTGCCCAATGATCGAAATCACAGCGACATCATAATTCACTTCAATATTGTTCACATCCTGACAATGGAAATCTCCTTCAAACTCTTCACGCAATGCCTTAGTGGCATCCTCTGCCTTATCAGCAGGAATCACCAATCCGATTCCTCGTTCAGAGGATCCTTGAGAGATGATACTTACGTTGACTCCTTGTCTTCCAAGAACCGAAAATATACGAGCATCCACTCCTACTTTTCCCAAAAGACCTCTTCCTTCCAGATTCAGCAAGGCCACATCATCCAAAATGGAAATAGAAGTAATCCCATCAGAATTGGATCTCGATTTGATTAAAGTTCCTTTATCAGTTGGCTTGAAGGTGTTGAGAATTCTCAATGGAATATTCTTTTCAACTAAAGGAATAATCGTTTTGGAATGTAGGATATTCGCCCCAAAACTTGCCATTTCATTGGCTTCATCAAAGGACAATTCTCCAATCTTCTGGGCAGTTTTCACCCATCTAGGATCGGCTGTGTAAATTCCGTTAACATGGGTGTAATTTTGCAGCTCTTCGGCATCCAAGTAATTGGCTAATAAAGAAGCGGTATAATTACTACCGTTTCTTCCTAAGGTTGTCGTTTCGTTATTCTTATTAGAAGCAATAAATCCTGAAACCACATTCACTGTTGATCCATTGTATTTACTAAAATGTTCTATGACGTTCTTCTTAGAAAGTTGAGAAATCGGTTCTGCATTTCCAAAATTCTCATCTGTTTTCAAAAGAGATCTGGCATCTGTTGGATGTGCTTTGATATTTCGCTCTTTCAACAGTTCAGAAACAACTTTGATCGATAATAATTCACCTTGAGCCAAAACCTCATCTTTGACTTTATCATTATAATCTCCCAACAAGTGAACACCAGCCAAAAGCTGTTCTAATCTTTCAAATTCTTCTCTGAATTTTGCCAGAGGAGTGAGTGCCGTTTGATAGGCTTTAAAGCTATTCAGTTCTTCCTGATATGATTTGCCGTTGGCAGCCTTCTCCAAAATATTCTCTAATTCGTCTGTCGCGCTTCCACGAGCAGATACCACCAAAGCCAATCGGTCTCCCTGCTTCACCTTATCTTCAACAATAGATAAAACTTGATTGAGTCCTTCACCATTTGCCAGAGATTTACCACCAAATTTTAAGACCTTAATTCTCTTTTTCTCTTCATTCAAGTCGAAAATCGAACTCACGATTCTTTCCAATTGTTTGTACTCTATCAAAAAGGCATCATGCCCATGAACCGAATTAATCTCATGATAAGTTACATTGGGATGTGTTAAGGCCAGTTGTTTCTGAGTTTCTCTATTCTCATCAGCGGTAAAAAACAGATCAGAATCTACTCCAACAATATGAATTTTAGCCTCAATTGTATCAAGAACCTTAAAGTTGCTATCTCTCCCTTTGGTAACATCAATGGTTTTTAATAATTGATTCATCAACTTATAGGCAGATAGCTGAAATCGCTCTTGCAATTTCTTTCCATGGTGTAACAACCAACTCTCTACATTAAAGATCTGTAGATCATCATTAGTCGTTCTTTGGAATCGTTCTTTGAAGGACTTCGGAGTTCTGTAGCAGAGCATGGCATGCATGCGTGCATCATGAACTGGATTCTTGGAATTGACTAAAAATTGCTCTTGGATCTGGCAATTGGCAATCAGCCAATCCGTAGATTTCCAATCGGTGGCAACCGGAATCAAATGCTCCGTTATTCTTGGTTTTAAAACTGCCATCTCCCAGGCAATTCCTCCACCTAAGGACCCACCGATCAAGGCATATAATTTCTCTACATTCAAAAATGTAAGTCCCTGTAAGAAGATACTCGCAACATCTCTCGCGATGAAATCTTTGTAATTATCAATGACAAATCCATCATATCCATTTCCTGGAATATTAAAAGACAATACTGTGTATTTCTGAGTATCGATAGCCTTATTCTCTCCAATGAGATCTTTCCACCATCCGTCCTCTCCAGACACATTAGAATTTCCCGTTAGTGCATGGTTCACGAGTACAACAGGAGCGGTACCCAATTCTAATCCAAAAACTTGATAGCTTATTTGAAGATTAGACAATGAGTATCCGCTCAAGGTTTTGTACTCCCCGATCTGGATATATTTTAAATCTGTTGTCACTTGTTTAGACTAAGGCTCCTTTTTTAATTTCAGCGAAAGCTGCAGTTAGATCAGCTTTCAGATCATCGATATTCTCCAATCCAACAGATAAACGGATCAGATCTTGTGATACACCTGCGGAAGCTTGTTCTTCTTCAGACAACTGTTGATGAGTTGTACTTGCTGGATGAATGATCAAGGACTTAGTATCTCCAATATTTGCTAATAATGAGAAGATTTTTGTTTTATCTGCAATGGTCTTCGCAGCTTCGAATCCACCTTTTGGTCCAAAGGTTACAATTCCACTTTGACCATTCGGTAAGTACTTATCAGCTAAAGACTTGTATTTGCTGGACTCTAATCCTGGGTAGTTCACCCATGCCACCTCTTCTTGCTGCTCTAACCATGTTGCTAATGCTAAAGCGTTTTCCGAATGCTTTTGAATCCTTACTTCTAAAGTTTCCAACCCTTGGATGATCTGGAAAGCATTGGTCGGACTTAATGCTCCACCAAAATCGCGTAATCCTTCTAAGATCAATTTAAAAGTGTAAGAGGCAGCTCCTAAAGCCTCATGATACACCAATCCGTGGTAACCCGCTGAAGGCTCTGTAAACTCTGGGAATTTACCACTAGACCAGTCGAAGGTACCGGCGTCAATAATGGCTCCACCTAGGGAGTTTCCTTGTCCGCCAATATATTTCGTCAACGAATGGATTACGATATTCGCACCGTGCTTAATAGGGTTCAATAAGGCAGGAGTTGCTACTGTATTATCCACGATCAATGGCACTCTAGCCGCTTTGGCATGAGAT
>CAZDKB010000015.1:0-6121 GCA_964505885.1 uncultured Flavobacterium sp. | reverse complement strand
AATACATCAAGCTTTGGATTACCTAAAGATTCTACAAAGAATGCTCTAGTATTCTCTTGCACAGCATCTGCAAAACTTTCTGGATCTGCAGCATCTACAAATGTGGTAGTGATTCCCAATCTTGGAAGGGTAACACTTAATAAATTGTATGTTCCTCCATATAAGCTACTAGAAGCTACAATATGGTCTCCAGCTCTTAAAAGAGTTAATAGTCCTGTTGAGATTGCCGCTGTACCCGATGCAAAAACCACTGCTCCGATTCCGCCTTCCAAGGCTGCCAACCTTTCTTGTAAAATCTGGTTAGTTGGGTTGTTGAGTCGGGTGTAAATAAATCCTAATTCCTTTAAGGAAAATAAATTCGCCGCGTGATCTGAATCGTTAAATACGTATGACGTTGTTTGATAAATAGGAACGGCTCTGGTTCCTCCTGTTTGTGATACATCATGCCCTGCATGTAATGCATTTGTTGAAAATTTTTGTTCGCTCATTTTTCTAATTTGAATGATTAAATACTAAAATTTAAAAGTCAAACTCCATCTCTTAGAGAGAGCTTATAAGAAAAATGTTATTAAGAAAATAGGAACCACATAGGCATATGTGATTTCTCCTGAGTTATCTATCCTAGAGTTTTTAAATCTCTGGTAGAATTTAGCACCTTCTTTGAAGAACAAAGGGTTGCTAAGGCGTCAACGGGTCTAATCCCTCAACCTTTCTTGATAACAATATTCAATAAGTATTTGAACTTTTGGTAAACAAATATTCAGTCAGAAAAATTTAAAAACCAAATATTTAATGCATTTTTATCATTATTTAATTCTATTTCTTAAGTCATTTAAAAATTCTCAAAAAATGGTATTGGAAATTATTAATTCCATATTTGACAATGACTATTAAAACTAAATCTTATAGAAATTTTATCATAATAATGTTTGTTTAAGGAGGGTTTAATTGGTAATTTTGCTTCCAGTTTTGAGGAAAAATTTGACTGATTGCGACCTCTAGTTCTGAACTTGATTCAGAACCTTACTGAAAACAGTGAAGTATTTTGAATAGATACTGAAACGAGTTCAGCATGACAAAAATGCTAAAGCAGTAAACTTCTACTCCTTTAGGCGACCAATCCGATCAAGTTTTCTCTTTTTAAATTTTAAAAGATAGTTTATGTCATATTTATTTACTTCTGAGTCTGTTTCAGAAGGACATCCGGATAAGGTATCTGATCAGATATCAGATGCATTGATTGATAACTTTTTAGCTTTTGACCCTGATTCAAAAGTTGCGTGTGAAACTTTAGTGACAACGGGACAGGTTGTATTGGCCGGTGAAGTGAAATCTAAAACTTATTTAGATGTTCAAAAGATTGCTCGAGACGTGATCAACAAGATTGGTTATACCAAAGGTGAATACATGTTTGACGGAAATTCATGTGGAGTTCTTTCTGCTATTCACGAACAATCTCCAGATATTAATCAGGGTGTTGACCGAGCAATCAAAGAGGAACAAGGCGCAGGTGATCAAGGAATGATGTTTGGTTATGCCACTGATGAGACTGAAAACTATATGCCTCTAGCTTTGGAGTTATCTCATAGATTACTAAAGGAATTGGCCGTATTAAGAAGAGAGAACAAAGACATTACCTATTTACGTCCTGACGCAAAATCTCAGGTTACTATTGAGTACTCTGATGATAATGTTCCTCAGCGAATTGACGCGATTGTTGTTTCTACTCAGCATGATGATTTTGATGAAAGTGAAGAAGTGATGCTTGCGAAGATCAAATCTGACATCATTAATATTTTAATTCCAAGAGTCGTTGCACAACTTCCAGCGCATATTCAAGCTTTATTTAATGACAATATCACCTATCACATCAATCCAACTGGAATTTTTGTAATTGGAGGACCCCATGGAGACACAGGTCTGACAGGAAGAAAGATTATCGTTGATACTTACGGTGGAAAAGGAGCTCACGGTGGGGGTGCTTTTTCAGGAAAAGATCCTTCAAAGGTTGATCGCTCAGGAGCTTATGCAACAAGACATATTGCAAAGAACTTAGTGGCTGCTGGTTTGTGTAAGGAGGTACTTGTGCAAGTATCCTATGCTATTGGTGTAGCAAAACCAACGAGTATTAATGTAGAAACCTATGGTACGGCAACAATTGATATGACGGATGGTGAAATCAGTAAAGTAGTGGAAACTATTTTTGATATGCGTCCTTATTTCATCGAGCAAAGATTGAAATTAAGAACACCTATTTATTCTGAAACAGCGGCTTATGGTCATATGGGAAGAACTCCAGAAGTAAAAACAGTAAGTTTTACAAATCCAATGGGAGAAACCGTTTCCCAAGAAGTAGAAACCTTCACCTGGGAGAAATTAGACTACGTAGACAAAGTAAAAGAAGCATTTCAACTTTAAGTCTATCAAATATATTTAGTGTTTAAACCCTGTTGAGCAATCGACAGGGTTTTGTGTTTGCATTTTTTATATCTTTAAAATCGTAATGCCATTTAGAAGAAGAACAAAAGCAATGAATAGCTCGTCTTATATCGGATCGGGCAATCAGAGTTTTGTCTTCAACCGAAGACCGAAAAAAGCCTTTGAAAGAATCAGACAAGTCTATGGAGACCATATTATTGGTGAAACCGGTTTTTTAGATCATACTTCCTACGGAAAGATGTCGCGCGAACAAAAAGAAAAAGCTCGGTACCATGTCATGGCCATTATTGAAAAGCAAAAAAGACGTCAGAGAAATGCTTATCTCATATTTGCCTTTACCTGTCTTACAGGTGTTATTGCCATGATTCTATTTATGAATTCCACTCAATCCTAATGTCAAATATTCAATTGATCATAGAAGAACGAGCTGCCAATATTGGTAACTTTATGGTAGGTCGACTACTTCCATTTCGTCAAAAAAGATCAGTTGGACCTTTTGTTTTTATTGATCATATGGGACCTGCAGAACTAAAAGATTATGAGAACTTAGATGTTGCTCCTCATCCTCATATAGGCCTATCAACTTTAACTTTTTTATTCGAAGGTGCTATCATGCATCGAGATAGTATCGGGACCGAAATGGAGATACAACCCGGAGCAGTTAACTGGATGACCGCCGGCAAAGGAGTTGTTCATTCTGAAAGAACTCCTGAGTACCTAAGAACTTCAGAAAAACGTTTGCACGGACTCCAAATATGGGTGGCCATGCCAAAACACCTAGAAAATTCGGAACCTTCTTTTGCTCATGTTCCGGCGCATGATATCCCAAGTTGGACAGAAAACAATGTTCAACTTAAGTTAGTTGCTGGAGAGGCCTTTGGCAGAAGATCTCCAGTGCCAGTTCATAGTAGATTATATTTCATAGAATGCAAAAGTAATCAAAAGGCTCTGGTTGATATTGGAGATCAATTATATGGAGAATCGGCCCTATATATTTTAGAAGGAGGAATCAAAAGTGAGGGTCACATTTATGGACCAAAGCAAATCTTGATTGCTAACGATTCAACATTATGTTCTTTTGAAATGCAAGAAAATACATCAGTTTATATATTTGGTGGAGAGGCTTTTGCTGAGCCCAGATATATCCATTGGAACTTTGTTCACTCCGACAAAGCAATGATTGAAAAAGCAAAAGAAGATTGGAAGGCTCAAAGATTCCCCAAAGTCCCCGGCGAAACAGAATTTGTTCCTTTACCTGAATATAAGCTTAAGAAGAAGTAGACTCTAGTCTTAGTTTTCTTATATTTTTCATTCGTTTCCAAGCGAGCTTATGTCGCTGTTTGTACAGCCATAAACAACCCAGATCTAAGCTAAAATAGAAGAAAGAAATTCCACTGGGTGGGTTTGCACTCGGTAAAGGTGTCCAATCACCCAAGAATGTCGCAGGCCATCTCCAACATTCATAGTGAGTTCCGATAATCTCAAGATAAGCAACTGCAAGATACATGGTCAAATAAAAGAGGCGTTCTCTTGGTTTATTTCTTAGAACCCAAATGGTCAAAATCGTAAGAATGAAACCGAAGTAATCATTCTTAAAAATGAGAAAGAGGATTCCATAAACTATGGCGAAAACTGTCAATATCTTTTCTAATATTGCCCTATTCTGTTTTGCATATATAGTTTTTGTGAAAAAGAGAACTCCAACATACATAAGTGCGTGACCCGGAGGAACATAGTGAGGAACATTTTCCAATCGATAAATATACATTCCAAGACCCACAGACAATAAATACTCTCCAATAATCCCAATAATTGTAGCCGTTATCATTTGTTCTCTCATCCTTGGAGAAACTCTATACATGACGATTCCGTATCCAATAAACATCAAGAAGTTTGAGATCCATTGAGGCTCATCAACCCATTGAAGCATGTACTTACTATCGAAAAATAAACCCGTAAAAATGAATGCCCAGAGTAAACCTAAAGTTTTTATAAAAGCCGGACCTAAAGTTTTGGATGTTACTGCACTCATGGCTGCGAAAATAAAGAAATTCTAAAATATCACATATAAAAAAAGGGTCAGAAAACTCTAACCCTTTTTATCTATTCTTTTATCCTTTACAGATTATAGATCACTCTTGCAGTGATAAACCTTGGTAAAATAAACGTCTCATTAATCGAATTGGAGATCGCTCCGTTATTCACTCGAACTTGTGAATCTGTTCCTAATAGGTTATTTGCGTTAAACTCATATTCCCATTTTGCATCTCTATCTTTTCTATAAGCCATAGAGAAATTCCAGATCTTAAATGTATTCTGAACCTGACCAGCTTGTCTTACTTCGTTAAAAGTAAAGTCAGTTCTAATGGTAAGGCTATTCCATAAATAAGCATCAAAGTCTATTGAAGGAGCATGACTAACCGTTTCAAATGTAGTAGTTCTGTTTGCATTTAACACGATGTTCTCAACATCGGTAAATGAAACATTATAACTTAAACTTACGTTTGGAGCCTTTCTAAAGTTTGTATTGAAAGACGGCGCAAATGTGTAAGTGTTTCTATTGATCTCAGTTGTATTTCCTCCGAATAATTGGAATCCATTAAAGTAGTTAAAGTTAGTTCTAAATCTACCTCTTAATTTACCCCAAGTCTTACTGATAAAAGCAAAAGCTGTTAAGCTTTCAGTATCAAATGGAAGGTTTAAACTTGAACTCGTAGAGATCACAGAACCAGGGACGAAATTAGCCGCGTTTGCGATTTGATCGATAGTTTTTGTATATCGAATACTACCAAACATATTGATATTATTGAACAAGTTAAAGCTTCTATAATCCAATCTCAAGTTGTGAGTGTAAGCGTTTTCAAGAGTACTATTTCCAAAGAAGAATGAGCTATAGTTATTAGCAATAATTCCTCTAGCAATCTGATTTACGTCCGTAAAATTCACTTGCTGATTGTAGAAAAAAGTTAGGTTCTCACTTCTCTTGAACTGAGCAATAATTCTAAATTCAGGTAATAACTTGAAGAACTTGTCTTGGAAATATTCTGTCCCAAATTGAGTGTTGTTTACATTGAACGAGTGGATGGTAAATCCGGGTCTCATTGTAAAGATTCCCGTTCTCACTCTATATCTTAATCCTGCATAAAGATCCGTAAAGTTATATTCCGTATCATTACTTAACTGAGGATCATTTACTCCAGGAATCGTTAAAGTTGGATCAAAGATAGATCCGTTATCCAATACTTGGAAAAACTGAGAATCGAAATTCTGTCTACTTAAAATAGTACCTCCAACAAAGTTCAAGTTACTCTTATCATTTAAGATATAGTAGTAATCTAATTTTGCATCAACCTGATTTGATTGAACTCGTCTTTCTTGATTCAAGGTGTAGAAAAGGTTCGATCTATCCAATCCTAATTCTTCAGCTGCATCATCAAATCCGTCGTTTGTTGGATCATCATTATTTGATGGATCATTTTCTAAAGAAGCCACATAGAATGGGTCTTCATCTTGTAATACATGTTGCACCTCGAGTGCAAAAATGCTCTTTTCACTCGCAGTATAGAAGTAACTCAAATTCTGATTGATTCTGAATGGAGTTGCATTCTCTAATTCTGTAATATTATTTCCAACAACCTGAGAAGCCGTGTTATCAGTTCTATATTCATTTGAAAAACGACCA
>CAZDKB010000014.1:0-36351 GCA_964505885.1 uncultured Flavobacterium sp. | reverse complement strand
CATGACCCTTTTACAGAATGAGATTTCTATAACAAATGTACAAAATATTTGTAACTTCGTTTCGTTAGAGAACAAAGCCCTTTATACATGAGAAAAGCAGCCATTTTATTGATTAGTATTTTATTTTTTGGATGCACCAGTAACGGTACTGAAAATGATTGTTTTCCTTTTGTAACTGTGAATGAAACGATCAATTTAGACCTTCCACAATTCATAGACCTGCAAGTACCTGGAGGTTGGGCTTACGCTCCTGGCGGATTGCAAGGACTTATAGTCTACAATTTAAACGGGATACAATTTAAAGCCTATGATAGATTGTGTCCAGGACAAAATCTATCATCATGTTCTCAAATGATTGTTGATTCCAACCTTCGCATCCTATGCCAGTGTGACGATACAGAATTCAATATACTTAACGGGGCTCCATTGACGCCAGGTGCCGAGTGTTTTGCCAATGAATATTTGGTAGAAAACTTAAACGGTTCTATTCTCAGAATCACAAATTTTTAATGAATTCTAAGACCAATATTTTCGTATTTTTGTTTCTCATATTCAATACGATCTTGGTTTGAAAAACTACTTCTCTTCAGATTTTAAATTAGGTGTTTTAGGAGGCGGGCAATTGGGCCGTATGCTTCTTGCGGAAACACAGAAATTCGACATTTACACTGTTATTCTTGATAAATCAGCAGATGCACCCTGTGCTCAAATTTGCAATGAGTTTCATCAAGGTGATCTTCTAGATTATGATACGGTTTACAACTTTGGAAAAAAAGTAGATCTATTGACCATTGAAATAGAGAACGTAAATATTGATGCTTTAGATACTCTTGAGGCCGAGGGCTTAACAATTTTTCCTAAACCCAAAGACCTTAGGATCATTCAAAGTAAAGCCAGACAGAAGAATTTCTACAAAGACAATGACATTCCAGCAAGTGAATATGCACATTTCGCCTATTTACAGGAATTGAAACATTCTTTGGAACAAGATGTTCTTGAATTCCCTTTCGTTTGGAAGGCTGCTCGATTTGGTTACGATGGAAATGGAGTGAAGATCGTAAGAAAGTATTCAGACCTAGAAGGTTTACCACCAGGTGAATGTATTGCTGAAAAGTTAATTCCTTTTAAAAATGAATTGGCTGTGATTGTTGCGAGAAATCCTTCAGGAGAAATAAAGACCTATCCAGTTGTGGAAATGGAATTTCATCCAGAGGCAAACCAAGTGGAATATGTAATTTGTCCTGCAAGAATTGAAGATCATGTAGCAGAAAAAGCGAGAGAAGTAGCGCTAAAAGTTGCCAACGCGTTTGACTTTGTGGGTCTTCTTGCAGTTGAAATGTTTCAAACTCAAGAGGATGAGATCTTGGTGAATGAAGTTGCACCGAGAACTCATAATTCTGGTCATTACAGTATTGAAGCCAGTTATACGAGTCAGTTTGAACAGCACCTAAGAAGTATTTTAGATCTACCTTTAGGGGATACAGAGAGCAAAATGACAGGAATCATGGTAAACCTGGTAGGGGCTGAAGGTCATACGGGAGAGGTGTATTATGAAAATATGGATGAAATCCTAAATATATCAGGAGTCACACCTCATATTTATGGTAAAAAAATGACCAAACCTTTCCGTAAAATGGGACATGTTACCATCGTTCACGAGAACGTGGAAAGAGCTCGAGAAATTGCAGAAAGAGTAAAAAATAAGATCAAAGTAGTTACAAAAAAATAGAATATGGTAGGAATTATCATGGGAAGCGATTCGGACCTTCCAATTATGCAAGAAGCAATTGATATCTTAGAAAGTTTTGACATTCAAATTGAAGTAGATATTGTTTCTGCACACAGAACTCCAGAAAAATTATTTGACTACGCTACGAATGCTCATAAAAGAGGAATCAAAGCTATCATAGCGGGAGCTGGAGGTGCTGCACATTTACCTGGAATGGTCGCATCTATGAGTCCTCTACCTGTAATTGGAGTGCCGGTAAAAAGCAGAAACTCTATTGATGGTTGGGACTCTGTTCTTTCTATTTTGCAAATGCCTGGTGGTGTTCCTGTTGCAACCGTTGCCTTAGACGGAGCTAAAAATGCGGGTATTCTTGCTGCTCAGATCATTGGAGCTTCAGACAAATGTGTTTTAGATAAAATTGTTGCCTACAAAGAAGGACTAAAGATAAAGGTGAACAAGGCTTCAGAACGCGTTAGAAAATAAGTTCAGTCACATTAGCTTACTGTCTTATTTCTTTATTAACTTAATATATCATTGATACAATTACTCATTGATACATTCTTACATTAACCCATTGCTACATTAGAAAGATGAATCCATTATTAGAAGATTTTAATACGGCTCCATTCTCAAAAATCAAGGTTGAAGACTACAAACCCGCATTTGAGGAAGCCATCAAAATAACAAAAGAAGAGATAGATAGCATCTGTGCTAATAAGGAAACTCCTACTTTTCAAAATACCACAGAGGCACTAGACTATACTGGAAGAAAATTAAACCGTATCACGAGTATATTTTTCAACCTAAACTCTGCGGAAACTTCAAAAGAAATTCAAGAAGTAGCCAAAGAAGTTTCACCGTGGTTAAGTGCTTTCAAAAATGATATGATCTTAAATACCGAATTGTTTCAAAGAGTGAAACAAGTTTATGATCAAAGAGAAGATTTAAATCTATCCGCTGAGCAATCCATGCTGCTCGAAAAGCAGTATATAGGATTCGCTAGAAATGGAGCAAACTTGAACGAAGCTGATAAGGGAGAGCTCAGAAAAATTGACGCAGAAATGTCTAAACTTTCGGTTGAGTTTGGGGAGAAAGTACTAGCTGATAATAATGCTTACGAGATGCATCTTACCAACGAAGCTGATCTTTCTGGTTTACCAGAAGGTGTCAAAGATGCAGCAAAGATGATCGCAAAAGAAAAAGGTAAAGAGGGATGGGTATTCACCTTAGATTATCCAAGTTATATCCCTTTTATGACTTATGCAGACAATCGTGAATTGAGAAAGAAATTGTCTTTGGCCGCAGGAAAAAAAGGCTTTCAAGACAATGAGAACAACACAGAGGAGATTGTTTTAAATATTGTAAACCTCCGTCATAAGAGAGCACAACTGTTAGGATATGAAACTCATGCTCATTTTGTGTTGGAAGAAAGAATGGCAGAATCACCAGATAAGGTTCTGAACTTTTTGGAAGACCTAAAAGAAAAGGCCAAACCCGCAGCTCAAAGAGAGTTTACTCATTTGGAGAATTATGCGAAACAACTAGACGGAATTGATCAATTGCAAAAATGGGATGGAGCCTATTATGCGGAAAAATTGAAAAAAGAATTATTCAATTTGGATCAAGAAGCGCTCAAACCCTATTTTCAATTAGAAAATGTCATTGAGGGTGTATTCACTGTTGCACACAAATTATTTGGCTTACAATTCGAGGAGATTACAGATATTGAAAAGTACCATGAAGATGTAAAGACCTATTCAGTCAAAGATTCAAATAATGAACTGACCGCAATCTTCTATGCAGATTTCCATCCAAGAGAAGGCAAAAGAAATGGAGCTTGGATGACTTCCTATAAACCACAAGAAGTGGTAAATGGAATCAATGAAAGACCACATATTTCCATCGTTTGTAATTTCACAAAACCCACAGAGACTCAACCTTCTTTGTTGACTTTTAATGAGGTAACTACCTTGTTTCACGAGTTTGGACATGCTTTACATGGAATTTTAGCAAATACAACTTACAATAGTCTGTCTGGAACTTCTGTATCATGGGATTTTGTAGAGCTTCCTAGTCAGGTTTTAGAGAACTGGTGTTATGAAAAAGAAGCCTTAGAGCTTTTTGCAAAGCATTATGAAACAGGCGAAGTCATTCCAATGGAATATGTAGAAAAGATCAAAGAATCAGCCAGCTTCCATGAGGGAATGCAAACCTTGAGACAGCTGAGTTTTGGTTTCTTAGATATGAAATGGCACGGACAAGACCCCTCAAATATTACGAGTGTAAAAGAGTTTGAAAAAGAAGCATTTTCTTCTACTAAACTTTATCCAGATGTTGAGGAAAATTGCATGAGCACAGCCTTCTCACATATCTTTCAAGGAGGATATTCTGCAGGATATTATTCTTACAAATGGGCGGAAGTGTTAGACGCTGATGCCTTTGAACTTTTTCAAGAAAAAGGGATTTTTGATCAGGATACAGCAAATGACTTTAAAGAACATGTTTTAAGTAAAGGAGGAACAGAGAAGCCCATGGTCTTATATAAGAGATTCCGTGGTCAAGAACCTAAACCAGAGGCACTTCTTAGAAGAGCAGGTCTTATTTCTTAGAGTTTTCTATTTACAGTCTTAACACTAGTTAACACAGTATTATTGGTTTGTTTCGTATTTTTACAAAACAAATCGAATTGCATGAAAAAAATACTATTTGCCTTTCTATTCGTTTTACTCTGCAATCCAATAATGGCTCAGAAAACGATTACAGGAAGAGTTGTAGATAATTCGAATCAACCCTTAGAAGGTGCTGCCGTTTATCTCAATAATACCTCAGTTGGAACTACAACCAATGAAAAAGGAGAATTTGAACTAAGGGTTAAAAAGGGAACTTATGAGCTAATCGCAAGTTATCTGGGGTATCTAACAGCCCAGTTCTCTTTTAATTCAGAAGAACTCGATAAACCTATTACATTCAAATTACTCCCTAAGAATAATTTACTCAATGAAGTCGTTGTGTCCAATAGAAAAAACCTGATGTCTGAAGAAGACAGAGCCTATTTCATGGGTAGATTTAAGTCTACATTTCTTGGAAGAACAAAAATGTCCCGCAATTGTAAGATCTTGAATGAAGAAGTCATCGATTTTGACTTCGATGAACTTAGCAACACACTAGAGGCTTCCATCTCAGAGCCTATAATTATAGAACATAAAGGCTTAGGGTATCGTATTTATTGTGATCTAATTCATTATGAATTGAACCCAAATGCCGTCACCTATTTAGGATATAATCGATATGAGAATATCAAAGGATCCAAACGTAAAAAAAGAAAATGGGAAGAGAAAAGAAGAGAAATTTACAATGGTTCTAATCTTCATTTTTTTCGATCCCTGTTAAAGGACAATCTTAAGCAAGAGGGGTTTGTAGTTGATCGGATCAAAAGAATTCCTAATCCAGAACGCCCTTCAGATAGCATCATTAAGCTAGCTCGTCAAAAAATGAGGGATTATTATCATCTTCCTTCTGATAAAAGGTTCCGAAGTGTCAAAATAAAATTAGACAAAGTCGTTCAAACAGAAGGCTTAAGAGGAAAAACTGGGAATGAAATCGCTGAATATAACCGAGTGCGAGACTCCTTATCTGAAATCTTAAATAAATCTAGCTTAAAGAAAACTGTTGATAGTTTGGTAAAACCCAATGTAACGCAAGATGAATTTTTTGACAGCTTTCAAGGGGAAAGCTTCCTTCGCTTTACGAATCATTTGAAGATAAAATATATGAATGAAGCGGAAGATGATTTTTACAGATCGGGTCCACACAAACTGCCATACCAAGTCTCTACGATTACCCTATTTTCAAATTCAGCGATTATAGATCGTACCGGAGCACTTGTCAACCCGCTAGACATGTTTATGGAAGGGTACTGGTCTTTCGAAAAAATTGCAGATACCCTACCGTTAGATTACGAACCAAAAGAAGAGTGATGAAATATTTCTGATGATGTCAAGAAAAGGCTTGATGATCAGTTTTTTGTTTTATTCTTTTCCTCGATCCATTTGCTTAAATACTTATAGCTGTTCATGCTATGATGTTGCAACATTCTACCAATGAAGTTCTCTTTTCGGTGCTGTGAAATCGTCTTTTGTAAGTTGTTTATCCTATCAATAAGTTGGTTCTCATGTTCCTCTTTATTGTAAAGAGTATTTACAATCTCTACTCCATTATCTTGCGCTGTTTTCCATTTAGAATCATCAGTATAAAGCTTTACGGATTGTCTTACAAAATCAACGATATCATTCTCAATAAAACCAGCCCATGATCGTCCATCATGCATTGCCTCTGCGCCTATTTCTGTTGTAACGGATGGTGTTCCATTGAACATTGCCTGTATCAATTTCCCTTTCAAACCACCACCAAATCTAAGTGGTGCTAATAGAACTTTGGAATTAGCAATAACCTCATCTGCATTTTCTACAAAAGCATCCACTATAAATCCCTCTTTTTCATTATGCAGTTGCAATACTTGCTGAGAAGGATAGGCTCCATAAACATGCAATTGAGCGGCAGGAAGTTGTTTTCTGATTCTTGGCCAAATCTCTTTTTTTAATTGCAAGGTGGCATCTAAATTTGGAGCGTGTAAAAAATTACCAATAGAAACAAAGTGAGCTCTTTCTTCAAAACTTGGCCATTCCATTTGTTGCTTTTCTGTGATTGGATCCAAACAAAAAGGTAGGTGACACAATAAGGTGTCTGGTATTTGAAAGGTGTTTATCAAAAGATCCATTTCAAAGCTAGAGATCATTATAGATAAATCACATCTGTAGATCGAAGCGATTTCTCTTTTCGCTATTTCCGAGTTTAACAAGAATTCTGAAGAAAATTTGATCTCTTTTTTAAGGCATTCTTGACGCGTTTTACGCAGTGAATGTAAATCTTCGGTATCTAATATCTTTAAAGCGCCTGGCACCAATTCCGTAACTCTCCAACCAAACTGTTCTTCCGTCATAAAACGATCAAAAACAACCATGGTGGGCTCAATCACTGATATTAGTTCATCAAAAGAAGAACTGTTCAATTCTAAAGAATACTCCTTTACTCCTATTGATGATAGGTCCAAAGAATTCTGATTTTTAGTGGCTGTTGTACCAAAATGAACCTCCCAATTCTGCAATAAAAAACAGTGGATCAACTGCAGCATTCTCGTCCCTGCCGCAGACGAATTTGGTTCTACCCAAACCGAACCAATAATAAATACTTTGTAATGAAAATTACTGATTGGTAATTTGTCTTTGATAGTTGTCTTGTACTTCTTTTGCCCAATCCACCAAGGCTTCGATTTGCTCTAGAGACAGTTTCGCATCAGAATGTGTCCAAGTATAAGAATCCAAAGGCATTTCTTTTTTCTTGACCTCTTCCCATACCTCTTCCATTTTATGTTCTTTTTTCTTTAAAGAAAAACTTGCCCATTCAGAGAAATTCAACTCCCCTTTCCCATGATCGATATGATCTGTCATCCAATAATTAACCGGTGTTACATTAAAGTACCAAGGATATCTCGTTTTATCCGAATGACAATCGAAACAACTTTCCTTAAGGATCATTTTTACATTTTCTGGCGGATTGGTCTCAGCAAAAAAAGTTTCTAAAGTGCTAAGATCACCGTCGTTTTTTTCTGGCCCAAAAAATTGAGCGATCACAAAAGCGACAAGCAATAACAGGAGAATCTTCTTAACGATTTTCATGATTGGATGATTTAAGTTCTTATTGTTAGGTAAATCTAATAAAATTTAGGACATCAATGGGTTGGGGAAATCCATTCTTCTTCCTGAAAACCTGAAAATTAACTTTTTTATAAGACTAAAAAATGATCTTTAGACATCACTGTTCTCAAAGCTTATGTATTTGTTTCATTTCGGCTTTTCAGATTCTCTAAATGAAAAAATTCACGTACTTTTGTAGGACTAAAAATTTCATACCAAATGAGCTACGATATTATCGTTATTGGGTCTGGACCCGGCGGATACATTGCCGCAGTAAGAGCTTCACAATTAGGACAAAAAGTTGCCATTATTGAAAAATATTCAACTCTTGGAGGAACCTGTTTGAATGTAGGTTGTATTCCATCAAAAGCACTGTTAGATTCTTCTCATCACTACTATGATGCAGTGAAACATTTTGAAGAGCACGGTATTTTGATCGACCCTCCAAAGATTGATTTTCCAAAGATGATCGAACGTAAATCCAAAGTCGTTGAAACCACAACAGGTGGTATCAAGTACTTAATGGATAAAAACAATATTGATGTATTTGAAGGATTAGGTTCTTTTGTAGATGCAACTCACGTAAAAGTGACCAAAAACGACGGTTCTGAAGAAACTATTGAAGGAAAGAATGTAATCATTGCAACAGGATCAAAACCTTCAAATCTTCCATTCATTTCATTGGATAAAGAACGTATCATCACTTCTACGGAAGCCTTAAAACTTCCTGAGATTCCAAAACACATGATCGTTATTGGGGGTGGAGTTATTGGTCTAGAGCTCGGGTCGGTTTATAAAAGACTAGGAGCCGATGTTAGTGTCGTAGAATACATGGATAAGATTGTTCCTGGTATGGATGCAGACGTCTCTAAGGAGCTTCAAAAAGTATTAAAGAAACAAGGAATCAAATTCTTCACTTCTCATGCGGTAAACGCTGTTGAAAGAAAGGGAGATGAGATCACAGTAAAAGCTAAGAATAAAAAAGGTGTAGATGTAGAGTTTAAAGGAGACTACTGTTTGGTTTCTGTTGGACGAAGAGCTTATACTGACGGTTTAGGATTGGAAAACGTTGGGATCAAAGTGAATGAAAGAGGACAAATAGAAATCAATGATCATCTTCAAACCAATGTTAGCAACATCTACGCAATTGGGGATGTTGTGAAGGGAGCTATGTTGGCTCACAAAGCAGAAGAAGAAGGTGTGGTTGTTGCCGAATTGATCGCAGGTCAAAAACCACATATCGATTATAACTTGATTCCTGGGATCGTTTACACTTGGCCAGAAGTTGCTGCTGTTGGGAAAACAGAGCAAGAGCTTAAAGCTGCGGGTGTAGACTATAAAGCAGGAAAATTCTCGATGAGAGCCTTAGGTCGTTCTCGTGCTAGTGGAGATATTGACGGGTTTGTAAAAGTATTGGCAGATAAAACAACAGATGAAGTTCTAGGAGTTCATATCGTTGGAGCAAGAGCTGCAGATCTTATTATGGAAGCGGCTGTTGGTATGGAGTACAAAGCATCTGCAGAGGACTTTGCTAGAATTTGTCACGGACACCCAACCTACTCAGAAGCATTCAAAGAAGCGGCTAAAGCAGCTTGGGACGGAGCTCCGTTGAATGCTTAAATACATTAAAAGTTTATATAACAGAGCTGGCTAAAAAGTATGAAAATCCGTCATTCTGAATTTATTTCAGAATCTCATTGAATGATTTTCCAATTATTTTAGAATCTGAAACTAGTTCAGATTGACAAATATTGACTTTTTAGGCAGCTTCTTCTATTTGTATAAATTCCTTTACTTTTAACCCATGACTCGGGGAATCCTTTTCGTTTTATTATTCTGTTTTTCGTTGGGCTTCGCACAACAAGATTCTTTGATATTTAAGAACGGGATAGATAAACCCAATACGACCACCTCTCATCATTTTGGTCTGTTCCATATGAGGATCAACCAAAACTTCAAAGAAAGACCTGTCGATAGAACCTCTCTTTCATTTACCCTCGAGAGTGGAAACACCTATCATCCTTTTGTGGAGATGTACTTACCTACAAGTCCCGCAATACGTGAAGCATTTAGTCAAATTCCTTGGTATGCCAGAGGTTTTTCATTTGTTGATCAAGCAACCACACCGGCTGAATATTCCAATATTCATATGGATGCGGTATTCAAGGTTTTCAGAATAGATCTTGAAACAAAACTGACCAAGAATATGGACCTTAAGATCACGGCAAGAACATTTATGCCAACAGAAGGTAATTTTCCATTTACCTTCTTTACCAATGACCAAAGCATCGAATGGTTTCACTCTAATATTGCTGGTGGAGAAGATCCTTTTGGAAGAAGGTTCTTTGGAATGAACCAAATGACCTTTTCTTATCAAGATAGAAATGGTAGATCTGTAAATCTTAGAAATAACCAATTTGTGTTTTCTGGTATTGAAATCAATCAATTCTATTATCCCAAATTGTTCGAAACTGAAAAACAGATTTACACCAACTTTGGATCACATTTAGGTATCAATACAACCAGTTATAACGCATCTTTAGATATCGGATTTTCGGCAAATATCCACAAGAAATGGAGTCTAAAGAATCAAAATGAATTCCGACTCGGATTGGGGATCGCCGGACTCAGAAAAGGGATGGTCAATTTTAATGATCCCGTCGAATTTGGGAATAATCTGTATATGGGAAGTGGAGAGATCAATTTTGAGTTCACCAAATACACTCGCAAAGGCAACTATCACTCCTTCTCTGGAAATTACCAACTACAAACACGTTATAACAAACTAAAAGAGACAGACTATTACTTCTTGGATGGCGGCAATACTTGGCAGCTTATTCATCAAGGATGGCATAACGGGTTTTCTACATTATACGAGACCTTAACCGTGTATTCTATCCTATACACTTATGGACGGAAAAACATGAGCTTCAGTATGTATATTCAGCAAGACTTCAAACTAAACAATGCTCCAGATCTTGAGACAGGTATTAGCTTGAAGATCCCATTGAGTCTCAATTAGAATATGTATTTTTGCAACAGCAATGCAAAGAACAGTTCGAACTTTTCCTTTTGACCCAAGCATCCAATTGAAAGACAAACTCTTGTCTTGGTCTCAGCAGTACGAAACGGCTTTATGGTTTGATTCTAATGAACATCAAGAAAAGTATACCTCATATGAGAGTGTTTTGGCGGTGGAAGAATTTACAGCGATCAAAACAGATTATCTCAATGCATTTGACAAACTTAAAGAATACCAGTCTTTTACTCAAGATTATATTTTTGGATATTTGAGTTACGACGTCAAAAACGATACAGAAAAACTCAGTTCTGAAAATGTAGACGGATTGGATTTCCCAGATGTGTATTTCTTTCAACCACAAAAGATCATTTTTCTGAAAGACGGACAGATCGAATTTCATTATTTGAGAATGATCGATGATGAAATCGAAACAGATCTGGATTTGATCAAAAATCAAATGATCACGCAGGAAGTTCAGAACCGCGACTTAAACATTACCCCTAGAATCAAGAAAGAAGAATATCATCAAAAAGTAAGATCGATTTTAGAGCATATCCATAGAGGTGATATTTATGAAGCTAATTTTTGTCAGGAGTTCTATTCCGAGAATGTATCCATCCATCCAATTACGGCCTATCAAGACCTGAACGCTATTTCCGAACCTCCTTTTGCTACTTTTTTGAAGCTAGATGATAAATACCTATTATCAGCTTCACCAGAAAGATATATCAAAAAGGAAGGAAAAAAGATCATCTCTCAACCTATCAAAGGAACAGCAAAAAGATCGGAGGATATTCAAGAGGATTTGACAATTGCAGAGAGTTTAAGTAAAGACCCGAAAGAACGATCAGAAAATATTATGATTGTAGATCTTGTGAGAAATGATCTCTCTAGAACTGCAAAAAAAGGAACTGTACATGTAGAAGAATTGTGCAAAGTGTATTCGTTTAAGCAAGTTCATCAAATGATTTCTACTGTGGTTTCCGAGATACAAGATGATTTTCATCCGGTTGATGTGATCAGAGACACCTTTCCTATGGGAAGTATGACTGGAGCTCCAAAGATCTCGGCGATGAACATCATCGAAGAACTGGAAGAAACCAAACGCGGACTCTATTCTGGAACCGTGGGTTATTTTGCTCCGAATGGCGACTTCGATTTTAATGTGGTCATCCGAAGTATTCTGTACAACGAGACCCAACAATACGTGTCTTTTTCTGTTGGAAGTGCCATCACATCCAAATCCACTCCTGAAAAGGAATATGAAGAATGCCTGTTGAAAGCAAAGGCGATGAAATGGGTTCTTAGCAAGAGTGCAATTCCTTCTGAAGTTCACTCCTAATCTGCTCTGTTCTTCGACTTAGAATTCCTATTTTTGAATTCGATGTTACAGAGATTCCAACAACATATTGATCAGGATTTCAAATTCTTATCTGACAGTAAACTTCTGATTGCTGTTTCAGGCGGAATTGACAGTGTGGTCTTGGCTCACCTATGCACTTGGATGGGCTATGATTTTGGCATTTGTCATTGTAACTTCAAATTACGAGGAGAAGAAAGTGATGAAGATGAAACTTTTGTAGAGAACTTAGCCAAAGATTTTGGAGTTCCTTTTTTTAGCACTTCTTTTGAAACAGACTCTTATGCCGAGGAGCATAAATTATCCATTCAGGTTGCAGCCCGGAATCTTCGCTATAAATGGTTCTATGAATTGTTAAAGAACCATTCTTATGATTATGTGCTGACTGCTCATAACACCAATGATAACCTAGAAACATTTTTGATCAACTTAAGTCGTGGAACAGGTCTTGAAGGGTTGACGGGAATCCCACCTGTCAATGATAGATCGATTAGACCTCTTTTGAACTTCACCAGAGAAGATATCATGCTATATGCCATCAAGAATGGGATTGTATGGAGAGAGGATCGCTCGAATGCTTCGATCAAGTATATCCGGAATAAAGTTCGTCATCAAATCCTTCCCATTTTAAAGGAGATCAATCCACATATCTTAGAGACCTTTAAAGATAGTATTGATCATTTGAATGAGAGTCAGGAAATTGTGGATACCTGGGTCGAAGAACATTCAAAAAAAATCATTCAACAAGAGGGAGATTTAGTTAAATTCAGCCTAAGAGCCCTGAATAAGCTAGACCATAAAAAAGCCTATTTGTATCAGGTTTTGCATTCTTATGGATTCACAGAATGGAATGATGTATTAAACCTCCTATCTGCTCAGCCAGGAAAGCAGGTGTTTTCTAAAACGCATCGATTATTAAAAGATAGAAACTTCTTGATCTTAACTACGATCAATAAAGATGTCTTAGAAGCCAAAAGGGTTTCTATTCAACCCTCAACAGTTCAGATCGCAGAACCTATCCGATTGGACCTGTTTAAAGCAGAAGAAAATTCGATGACAGATCAGAACTCGATTCTACTGGATAAAGATTTGTTAAAGTATCCGCTTTCTGTAAGGAAATGGGCTTATGGCGACTATATTTGTCCGACTGGAATGACAGGAACGAAAAAGCTAAGTCAGTTGTTCAAAGACAAAAAATTATCTTTGATCGATAAAGAAAAAGTTTGGCTTTTGACCAATTCAGAAAACGAGATTATTTGGGTCATTGGATTGCGACAAGACAGAAGATTTTCCGCTACTGACAGTACTCAAAACAGATTAAAAATAACCTATACTCCATGAAGAAACTTTTAGCTCTTCTAGTATTTTTCATAGCCTTTGTATCCCAAGCCCAAACTGAGGATATGCCCGTAAAATGGGCGACTTCCATTGAAAAGATCTCGGACACAGAGTACGACCTAATCTTTGATGCTAGCATCTTATTTGAATGGCATTTGTATTCACAGTACAATCCTGAAGGTGCTTCAGAACCTTTAGAAATTAGCATTCCGAAAGGAGTCACGGGCTTTACCCTAGAAGGAAAAGCCAAAGAGAGTGAGACCTTCAAGGAATACAGCGATATATGGGAAAAAGAAGAAATCTTCTTTAAAGACAAAGCAAGGATCGTTCAACGAATCAAGCTTACCAATAAGGATATCACCACGATCAAGGTAAATTTATACTGTCAGATCTGTAAAGAGGTGTGTATCGTCTTTGATGAGAATTTTACCTTCTCTTTGGACGGAGGAGCCGTCGAAAATGAGGTGGTTGAACTGGATGAGAAAAGTAAAGAACTCTCCAAAACCATTCGTCTGGATCTCAAAAATAAAGAGCTTCTCAATGCAGAAATCGATTCTGAAGAAGGCGATAGTTTGCTAACCATTTTCTTGCTTGGTTTTATCGGTGGATTGTTGGCCTTGTTTACACCCTGTGTGTTTCCAATGATCCCTCTTACGGTTTCCTTTTTCACAAAACAGTCTCAGAATAAAGCCAAAGGAATCAGCAATGCGATACTCTATGGTTTCTTTATCGTTTTGATCTATGTGATCTTTAGTATACCATTTCACTTTTTCGAATCTGTAGACCCAGAGATCTTTAATAATATATCTACCAATGTTGGGCTGAATATTTTCTTCTTTGCCATCTTGGTCTTCTTTGCGTTTTCCTTTTTTGGATATTACGAGTTGACCCTACCAAGTTCTTGGGGAAGTAAAATGGATTCTGCCTCTGATATAGGAGGAATCATCGGAATCTTCTTTATGGCAGCTACCTTAGCTATTGTCTCTTTTTCTTGTACAGGACCCATCTTAGGTTCTTTACTTGCAGGATCTTTAACTGCGGATGGAGGAGCCATGCAGCTTACTGCAGGAATGAGCGGATTTGGATTGGCGCTGGCCTTACCTTTTGCTCTATTTGCCTTATTCCCTAGCTGGTTGAATAGTCTACCAAAATCAGGCGGATGGTTGAATGCTACAAAGGTTGTTCTTGGATTTTTAGAATTAGCCTTTGCTTTCAAATTCTTATCCAATGCGGATCTTGTTGCCCATTGGGGACTGCTAAAAAGAGAAGTATTCATAGGAATTTGGATCGTGATTTTCATAGGTCTTGCCTTATATCTTTTCAAACGAATTAAATTTCCTCACGACGGACCTGATAAGAAATTGTCTTTCTCAAGAGTTTCCTTCGGAATCTTGGTCATCTCATTTGTGATCTATTTGATTCCAGGAACCCTCAAAACTCCTTGGTGGAATTTAAGCCTATTAAGCGGATTCCCACCACCTCAGTTTTACAGCGTTTACGATCAAAAGACAGACTGCCCTTTGGGTCTTAATTGTTATAAAGACTTCGAGGAAGGAATGGCTGCTGCTAAGTTAGAGAACAAACCAGTATTGCTCGACTTTACAGGATGGGCCTGTGTGAATTGTAGAAAGGTAGAAGAAAATGTATGGTCTGATCCTGCGATCTTCAAAGTAATTAATGAAGATTATATCTTAATCTCATTGTATGTAGACGACAGAAAGGAACTTCCGGAGGAGGAACAGTTTACCTTCTTAAAAGACAATGGAAGCACTAAAGACATAGAAACCATCGGTGATAAATGGTCTACCTTCCAGATTGTTAACTTTAAGGTAACAGCTCAGCCCTATTATGTGCAAATGACTCCTGATCTTGAGATCCTCAATAGAGCTGAAAATTATAAAACCGCCACTAAAAAATCCTATTTAGAATGGCTGGAACAAGGAAAAAAACGCTTCAAAAATGAAAGGTAAGCAGAAACAAATTCTAAGGATCGGATTGCCATGGGCGATTGGTATGTTTGTGATCATGACCTTTATCTTACCTCTGATGAGAGGAGAAGACATTAGCACTAATAAAGTACTCATTGCCTTCCCATTATGGATGTTTGGAGGCTGGCTTTTCGGTTATATGATGGTTCGCTGGGGCGTTCAAAAGAAATAATTCTTCATTTTTTGGTCAAAAAAGCACATTTTAAAGGTTTAAACACTCGTATTACATCGTTTTCGTAAATAAATAAGCCAAAATTGGCATTTTCAGTAGATTAAACTCTTTTTTTACTTAATTTACTGTTCCAAAATTCTAGCTATGTCATTATTGCCAAAATTGGCTCGATTTAACGAGTTTATCATGTCGAAGTATCAGATATACAACAGTATATTCATGAACTTACCTTATGACACAACCACCAATACAGGAGTGTATTTACCGCTGTTTCATGAAGTTTGTAAAACAGGCTTTGAAAAAGGGAAAACCCCCACAGAGATCGTAGATCATTTCTTTAAAAAGTACAAAGACAGACCCAAAGAAAAGGAACGGATTGATACCATGTTCCGATTCATTCAATATATCGAGCGTCAAGTCGTATTATTTGATGCAGTAGAAGATGCGGCTTTTTCGGTAATCAACAATATGGATGGTTTGGGTACCATGCGCAATCTGAAAGGAACCGCCTTTTCGAATCACAAAAGAGATACCTTAAAGAATCACTTACAAGATTTTAAAATCAGACCGGTATTAACGGCGCACCCAACTCAGTTCTACCCTGGAAAAGTATTGGGGATTATCACAGATCTTTGCGAGGCGATCAAAGTAAATGACCTGAAAGCCATCCGAAGGCTGATGGCTCAGCTAGGAAAAACACCTTTCTTTAAAAAAGTAAAGCCAACTCCTTATGACGAGGCAGTAAGTCTGATTTGGTATTTGGAGAATGTATTTTATGAGTCGATCCCAGTGATCTATAACTATATCCAAGAACATATCTTTGAAGGAGAAGACTTAGAAAATGAAGTGATCAACCTTGGATTCTGGCCGGGTGGTGATAGAGACGGAAATCCGTTTGTAACTCCTCAGATTACCTTAGATGTAGCTGAAAATTTACGTCAGACGATTTTGAAAAAATACCATGAAGATGTGAAGTTTCTGAGAAGAAGACTCACCTTTAAAGGAATTGAAGAGATCATTATTAGAGTAGAAAAACGATTGTACAAACACGTTACCAAAAGTTATAAGGTGGTCAACTTCTCTAAGGAGATCCTCTTAAGTGAATTGTATAGTATCCGCGAGATTTTGGTGAGAGATCATCACTCTTTATATTTAGAAGAACTTGATTATTTCATCCAAAAAGTAAAACTCTTCGGATTCTATTTTGCCTCTTTAGACCTAAGACAAGACTCCAGAGTGCATCATGCCGCCTTTACCAATATGGTACAGGTGTTGATCGCTCAAGGATCGAAGATCTTCCCAAAGGATTACCTCAAAAGAACACCAGAAGAGCAAACAGAATTCTTATCTACAATCAAAGGATCTGTCAACCCAGATGACTTCTCCGATGAAATGTTGTCTAGAACCTTGGCCTCTATGAGAGCTATTAAGGAAATCCAATACAGAAATGGAGAAATGGGAGCTAATCGATATATCATTTCCAACAACCAAACGGCATTGAACGTTATGCAGACCTATGCTATGTTGAAGTTAAGCGGATTTGAAGACAAGCTTCCAGTAGATGTGATTCCTTTGTTTGAAACGGTTACCGATCTACAAAACGCTCCGCATGTAATGAATACTTTATATAGCAATGCGGCTTATAGAGAACATCTGAAAGAGCGTGGAGATAAGCAAACCATCATGCTCGGGTTCTCAGACGGAACCAAAGATGGAGGTTATCTGATGGCGAACTGGTCTATTTTTAAGGCCAAAGAAGCTTTGACGGCCATCTCTAGACAACACGATATTGATGTGGTCTTCTTTGACGGTCGTGGTGGACCTCCAGCACGTGGTGGTGGAAAGACTCATAAATTCTATGCCTCATTAGGACCAACCATTGAAGACAGGGAAGTACAGTTGACCATTCAAGGACAGACCATTAGTTCTAATTTTGGAACCAAGGAATCTTCTCAGTTTAATATGGAGCAACTTTTAAGCTCAGGATTAACCAACGAGATCTTTGAACCAGATCCAATGACCGAAGAGCATACGGCGATCATTCAAGATTTGGCTGACAAGAGTTATAAAGCGTATACCGACTTTAAGAATCATCCTAAGTTTATTCCTTATTTGGAGCAAATGAGTACTTTGAAGTATTATGCAAAAACCAATATAGGAAGTAGGCCTTCTAAGCGCTCTAACTCGGATAAATTGAATTTCTCTGATCTAAGAGCCATCCCATTTGTAGGAAGCTGGTCTCAGTTAAAGCAGAACGTACCGGGATTCTTTGGTGTAGGAACGGCTTTGCAGACCTATGAAGATGCAGGTACTTTTGACAAGGTGATCGACTTCTATAAAACCTCTGATTTCTTTAAGACTTTGGTAGAGAACTCGGCGATGAGTATGGCGAAGTCTTTCTTCCAATTGACCGCTTATATGGAGCATGATGAAGAGTTTGGAGAATTCTGGACCTTGATCCATGAAGAATATAAGAACACAAAACGTCTAATCTTAAAACTTACAGGACATGACACTTTAATGGAAAACTACCCTTCTGGAAAAGCCTCGATTGAAGCCAGAGAAGATATTGTATTGCCTTTATTGACGATTCAGCAGTTTGCTTTAAAGAAAGTACAAGAACTTCAAAAGAAAGAGAACCCAAATAAGAAGAAGATAGACATCTATGAAAAGATGGTCACTCGTTCTTTATTTGGAAATATCAACGCGAGTCGAAACTCGGCGTAAGTTTTATGAACATAAAATAAAGAACCCCCGCTCGAATGAGCGGGGGTTTTGTTTCAATGCGATGTCTTTTTCATAGCATTTTCCCCTTGAAACGGTTTAAGCAATCCGACACATTTTATAAACAGACTAAACTACAGTGAGTCACGTTATTAGTGATTGCTCAATTAAATGTGCGAATCTTAATAATATGTTACCCTGCTTTTTTAAATTTTTTTCTGACTAAAACACCTAAAGGAATAAACAAAAGCAACAACCCATAATAGAGATAATTATTGAATTGCACATCAACTTTCCCTGAATCGCCAATTAACACGAATGACGACCAATAATAGGGTGATTGAGCGGATAAAGAATGAGTATTCAGGTATGCTCTTTTCGCGTTGTTCAAAGCTTCTGATTTTGTTTCACCTCCCTTCAATCCTTTATAAAAGGAGCGCATAATTCCAGATGTGGACTTATCATTTACCTTCCATAATGATGAAACCACCGATTTCGAACCTGAGTGAAAAAAACCTCTGGCCAGACTAATAACACCTTCTCCTTTAGCCATATCTCCTAATGAAGTATTACATGCACTAAGAGTTACCAAATCTGCATTGTTTTTAAAAGTATACAGTTCATGTAATTGAAGTTTATCGTCAGCAAACGCAACCCACGGATTTTCTCCTCCATCCGCATGAGTTGCCAAATGAATAATTTTAGCACTAGAACTATTCTCTAAGAAATCCTTTTTTGTAGCAGAATCATTCAATTTAATCACCCCTCCAAACTCAGAATTAATATCAGTTACTTCTTCTCTGGTATGACTAAGATTAATCAATAATGAATCTGTAAATCGATTGGGTGAATAACCAATAAATGAATTTGTTGATTTTCGATTGACTTTTTTATTCTGTTCCAGAAATGAGTATGAATACAAATAATGAATGTTGTTATTTAAGACAAGGTAGTCGTTAACATCCGCCGTCCTAATTAGAGATTCAAAAGGAATGTTTTGAAGAAGTCCATCCGCAATAATCATCAACTCCTTCTTCATAATTAAATCTCTTATCTCTTTATCAGGAAAGAGCATTTCGTATAATTTAAAAGCTATATGTTGAAATTCTTTTTCGTCATCTTTTGTTTCAAAAGGCCTCGAAATCAACTTTTGATAATCTTTTATCAAACTCTTTAGGTTATCTGTTTTATGGATTGTAAAACTTCGATTAAATTCATTAGATGCTACCAAACCAATAACAAGTTCGTTGTCTCGATCAAATTCGTTCCAAATATATGAGACCAACACCTGACCTTTGTTCATTTCTTTCTTAACATCCGAGAGACTAGTCTGTTCAACTTCAATTTTCCTAGCATAGAATTTGGGAAATATTCTTTTTAAAGAATCTACATATTTTTCATGACTCCTTTTCGCTACAAATAGAGAATCTTGAATTATTGAGTTTTTAGAATTATGAGAAAGCTTGCTTTCAAGATCATATATAAGCTTCTGTTGTCGTGTTTCTTCATTTGATATGTGTTTGGGAAGATTTGCAAACTCAGTATTTTTCAATACACTTTCACTTAATAAAAGTGCCTTATTCTTCTCCATAAACTCGAAAACTTGGTCCTGATCTCCTAATAAATGAGAGGCATAAGCTCCATAAAGGTAGGCTTGGGAGGCTTTTTTTCTCCAATAAAATTTTGTGAAATTTTCATCACTAGAAGTTCCTAACATACTAACTAATTTATGACAAGCCTTGGAATTCTCTATTACATCGTTTAGAATTTCTTGATCATTGTTTATCAAATACATCCTAATGAGTACATTTAATTTCTGATTTATAAGGAGGATAAATTGATATTTATTCGTCAGATAAAAAAGGTTTCTCTCCTCTAGAGTCCTGGGTAGTTCTGTATAATTCAGACTCAATTTAATAATTTTATCTAAGTTCTCTTGTGCCGAAGTAAATTGTCCTGATCGTGATAAATAGTCTACATAATTAGTATATGTAATTGATAAATTATTCAAATCTTTATCTAAATATGATATCGCTTTTTTTCCAAAGTAACCAGCACTATCCTTCATGCTTTTGTTGTATAAAGAACTCAAACTGGAATAAAGCCCTCCTATTGCCAAGCTATCTTTTATTCTCACACTTAAAGGTAAACTCTTAAGATAATAAGCTCTAGACTTATAAAAATAATTGGTACCTAAGAGATTATAGAAGTCTCCATAAATTTTATATAAAGTTGCCATAAGTTGATCATCAAAATGAACTTTTGATCTAAGACTATCTATTTCATTAGCAATGGTAAGTCCTTTATGGGAATAGACTGAATCATTTAATTTCAAATACACATTAGATAAAATAATTTTTTGAGTTATTAAGTTTCTGTAGTCCTTTAATTTTTCTAGTTTATCAATTGAAATTGATAGGAAATCTATAGCTTTTTTGTAATCACCTTTTAATTCATAATTCTGCCCGATACTTCCGTAAGATCTGGCAACTTTTGAATTATCAATGTTAAGCTTGATGATTTTTTGAAAAAGTTCGTTAGAAGTTTCAAATTCATTATTCAATGTATAGAAATATGCCAAATTATATAAAGCATTCACATATGAATTGTCCACTTTCTGAGAAATATCAAGATAGTCAACTTCTTTTCTTGCATATTTAATAGCATTAGAATAATCTCCTTCTAAATATTTCTTAATGGAAAATCTATGAGAAATCTGACCAGCCTCAAGATATTTTTTTGACAGAACAGCAATCTGAATTATGCTATCAGTAACCTTATCGAGATTAGCTGAATCATTTCTGTTTACACTATCGTATACCCGAATCAATGTTTGACCTTGAATGAAACTAGACCAACAAGTAAAGACAATTATACAAATGTGCTTTAATTTTCTCATTGATTTAATGTATAAAAACAATTTGAAGGGTTAAACAGATAATTTACACTCTTTAATAAATTTGATATTGAAATAATATCCACATTTCCGGGTTTAATTATTTGTCCAGGGTTATTTGATGAAGGATTCCTAAGAGGATTATCTAAAACCCAATACTCAATATTCATTGGACTATCTGGGCAATTAACAACCTGAAAACGTCCCCAGGCCAAAGAACCATTCAGTCGGACTAACTCCTTATCGTCTTCTTTAGTACCAACCTCATAAGTTACTTTAACTTTATACACAATAATTTCTAGTTTCCCTATACCCTCAAATGTTCGAATCGAATTATTTAAAGGATAAACCTGAGTTTCCACAGTGAAGACCATCACTGAAAAGATTAGAATTAAATTTCTCAATTTTTTCATACTAATAAATTTTTAAAAGTTCACCTAAAGGTTACTTTCAAAAAAAATTGTTACCCATTAAATATAAAATTATATTTTTATCGCATTGCTATAATTACAAACTTTAATCATGGATAACAATCACTTTTTGAACGCATTAGTTCAAGGGGATTCAAAAGTCATATTAAAAATATATGAAGAATGCTTCCCATATGTTAGAAAATTTGTTCTTCAAAATTCCGGTAAACAGGAAGATGCTGAAGACGTTTTTCAGAAAGCCTTAATGCAAATCAGCGTTCGATATAGACGTGATAAATTTCAAATTAAAACTTCTTTTAAAGCTTATTTATTTGTAGTGTGCAAAAACCTATGGAGACGAGAATTAAATAAGTCCAAAAATAGGGTAACAACAGATAGAATAGTTGAACTAGTAGATGACGACAAGGATCAAGCAATGGCGCTTTTAGAACAAAAAAGACAAGAACTTTTTCTGGAGAAACTCCAAGAAATATCGGAAAACTGTAAAAAAATATTGACCCTTTTCTTTGCAAAAATACCTTATTTGACAATTGCAAAAGAAAATGGTTATAGTTCGGAAACAGTTGTAAGGCAAAGAGTTTTTAAATGCAAAAAGCAGTTAATAAGTTTGATCAAAAAAGATAAAAGGTTTAAATCGTTAGAGGAATTATGAAGGAGCAGGATCAAAAACTGATACACAAATATTTAAGGGAAGAATTAGATTCTCAAGAAATAGAATTATTTAATCGAAAAGTTGATTCTGATAATGAATTCAAAAAGAGATTAGAATTGGAATTAAATCTTTATGATTCACTTGATGAAAAGTCTTGGAGTTTTATAAAGAATTCAAACAGTATTGAAATTAAAAAGCTTCAGAAGTTGTTTCAGGACGAAGAGAGTGAAGTATTGAAAACGAGAATAATAGAGGCTCAAAAAGCTTTTTACAGTAATACTAATTTAAGAAGAAAATGGATTTATTATTCAATAGCAGCTGCTGTAGTTATAACAATAAGCACGATTATTTTTTGGCCTAATAAATTGACAAACCAAGAATTATATTCTGAATACTTGAAAACTGAGGACCTGACAGAACTTGTTGATAGAGGAAGATCAGATTCAATTCTTTCAAGTTCACAAAACGCCTTCGATCGAAAGGATTTCCCTGAAGTTATAGAACTACTTTCACCAGAAATTGAGAATACAACAAATGGTAATATTTTCATTTATCTCACCATAGCTCATATGGAAACTAGTGATTATCTCGGAGCTGAAAAAGTTTTAAGCTTGTTAATTAACAGTGAGTTATTGGATTCTCAAAAAGGTTATTGGTATCGCAGTCTTCTCTATATTAAATCAGATAGAATTGGAGATGCAAAGGAAGAACTAAAACTCATTATTGACCAAAATTATTATAACCGAGATAATGCTCTTGAGCTTCTTGAAAGGATAGATTGATCTGGGCATTATCAAGTCATTTATAAATCGCTATGTTAATCAAAGTTTTTGGCAGTGCCGTTTTAGGCATAGATGCCACTATCATAACTATTGAGGTGAATATCGATAGGGGTATCGGTTATCACTTGGTTGGTCTCCCAGACAGTGCTGTAAAGGAAAGTTCCTTTAGAATATCTGCAGCTCTTAAGAATAACGGTTTTAGTTTTCCTGGAAAGAAAATAACTATAAATATGGCTCCTGCAGACCTTCGCAAAGAGGGTTCTGCTTATGATCTTAGCATCGCAACAGGGATTCTTCTCGCCTCAAATCAGATTGAATGTGATGACATCAATTCCTACTTAATTATGGGAGAACTGTCTTTAGATGGATCTATCAAACCTATAAAAGGAAGCCTTCCAATCGCTATCAAAGTCCTTGAATCAAATTTTAAAAATTTCATTCTACCAAGAGAAAATGCACTCGAAGCTTCAGTTGTAGAAGGAATCAATATTTTTGGTGCCAGCCACCTATCGGAAGTAATTGATCATATTACAGGAAGAAATAAAATAACTCCGAGTAAATCAATTTTTTCAAGTAGCAGTTCTAATCCTAAAAAATCTGATGAACTCGATTTTGCAGATGTTAAAGGTCAAGAATCCATAAAAAGATGTATGGAAATTGCAGCTGCAGGAGGACATAATATAATTCTTATCGGACCACCTGGATCAGGTAAAACGATGCTTGCTAAACGACTTCCTTCGATTCTTCCAGACATGACATTGGAGGAAGCTTTGGAAACAACGAAAATTCATTCAATAATAGGAAAGACTGGTTTAGACGGATTAATTCGACAAAGACCCTTTCGTTCTCCTCATCATACTATTTCGGACGTCGCTCTTGTAGGCGGGGGACAATACCCGCAACCTGGAGAAATATCTCTTTCTCATAACGGCGTATTATTCCTGGATGAATTGCCTGAATTCAAACGGAGCGTTCTAGAGGTAATGAGACAACCTTTAGAAGATAGGGAAGTAACGATATCCAGAGCTCGATTTACTGTTACATATCCAAGTAGTTTTATGTTAGTAGCTAGCATGAACCCTAGTCCATCAGGATTCTTTCTAGACAATAATAGTCTTAATTCTAAGTCGACGTCGGAAATGCAACGCTACCTTGGAAAAATATCTGGTCCTTTGCTAGACAGAATTGATATTCATATTGAGGTAAATCCTGTTCCATTTGAAAAAATATCCTCCAAGAATAATGGAGAAACTAGTAAAGAAATTCGGAAGAGAGTTCTCAAGGCAAGAAAGATTCAATCAGAACGATTTGAGTCCTCTTTAAACGTTCATTACAACGCCCAAATGAAAGTAAAACAAATTAGACGGCATTGTGATCTCTCTTCCGATAGTCTTTCTTTGCTGAAATCCGCAATGGAAAAGCTTAACCTTTCCGCTAGAGCATATGATAGAATTCTAAAGGTTTCTCGTACTATCGCTGACCTCGACAATCAAGAAAAAATCCTTTCACATCATATATCTGAGGCAATTCAATATAGAAGTTTGGATAGAGAAGGTTGGCTAGGGTAATACTGAAAAATACATGAAAAAGAATACACCGATTATAGATACCATTATTACAAGTAAAATCCATGTAATCAGAGAACAAAAGGTCATGATAGACCGTGACCTCGCAGAACTCTACGGAGTTGAAACCAAGGTTTTAAAACAAGCAGTAAGAAGAAATATAGAACGTTTCCCAAAGGATTTTATGTTCAAACTTACAAAGGAAGAACTCGAGAATTGGAGGTCACAAATTGTGACCTCCAATTCCGAGAAAATGGGTTTACGCCACGCTCCTTTTGCCTTTACAGAGCAAGGAGTCGCTATGCTTTCTAGTGTATTAAGAAGTAAACAAGCTATTCAGATGAATATTGAGATTATCCGAGTTTTTACCAAATTAAGGCGTATCATTCTAGACACAGCCAATATGGCTGTAGAGATTGAAAAGATCAAAAAGAAGCTGGGACATCAGGATAAGAATATTGATATGGTCATAAGATTTTTAGACCGTCTTATGCCCCACAAGACCACTCATGATCGAAAGAAGATTGGCTATACAAAATAACTGCTTAGTCTATTCTCTTTGCCTCGTATCCTTGAACTTTAAAGGAGACTGCCTTCCCGTCTTTGATCAGAAATTCGAAATACTCTCCGTCTGTGGTATCGAAGAACTTGGTGTCTGTCTCTGGCAATGCAAACAATGGGTTGTCTAGAAAAGCTGCCGTAAATTCTAAGCCATTGTCTTTTATTTTGACCTCAGCATCACCCAAATCGGCGAAGTTGAATTTCCCAACAAATCGTTCTAATTCCTCTTTTGATTGCTCAGTAACAGAACGGGTTCGAGGTTTAACCCCAAGTAGATTGTATTCTTTTGCTATACTCAACATCACCTCTTGCATGATACTTCCATTGTCTGAATTCACCATCATTACCACAGCAATGGGTTTGTCTTTCCACGCAGACATTTGAGCTCTAAATCCGTCATCGGCTCCACCGTGTCCGTAACTATGTTCATTTACTCCAGGTCCTAAACCATGATTACCCTTTCCTTGGGTGAGCATAGCATTCACGGTTTCCACCTTTAAGAAACCATCTTTTTGAGATTGCTGAATTTGTTGGATCTCTTTTGCCCAAAGAATGAGTTGTGAAGGGGTTGTCCAGAGTCCAGCTGCCGCCATTTCTGGGTAGATAGGCCATTTACCTTCTACCTCATCTCCGTTACTTCTGTAGCCAGTCGCTGCAATGGAATGATACTTTTCAGGTAAAGGATTGATAAAAGTGCTCGACGTCATTCCTAGTGGATCTAATACATTTTCTTGCATCAATTCTGGAAATGATCTTTGCTCAACATCGGTCATCATTAGCTGTATAATGGTATAACCTCCACCAGAGTACATCCAGCTTTCTCCCGGTTCTTTATAAACGCGAACTTCACCAGTATTTCCCTTTCCATCCAATACTTCAGGCACGGATGGAATGGTATCTCCTTTGTCATAGCCCGGAAAACCCCAAATAGTAAGTCCGGCTGTGTGATTCAATATTCTTTTGGTGGTTACCTTTTCTTTTTCGGTAAACTCGTTGTCTGGCAATTTCCAGGTAGTCAAATAATCATTGATATTGGCATCGAGATCTATCTTACCCTCTTCGGCTAACTGATGCGCACGAAGCGCCGCAACGGGCTTACTGATAGACCCCGCCAACAACATGGTTTCTGTATCCATTTTTCTGTCCTCAGAAATGTCTGCGTACCCATAAGCTTTTGCCCATTCAATTTCGCCATTGTTTAAAACCGCGATACTGAAACCTGGAATTCCCAGTTCTTTGAGTCTTTCTTCAATGGAATAATTTGGAACACTATCTCCTACAATTTGAAAACTAGGTTCTAATCCGTTTTCGATTCTACTGATTCTTTCTTCTAGTTCTTTATCAATTTCTGGCCCACAAGAAATAAATAGGAATGCGACCAGAATGATGTAATAAATGGATTTCATAATAAGGCAATTGAGTTTTTTAAAGGTAGTTATTTTGAGAGCAATGATGAACAGCTTGGAACGACTTTTGATTTTATTGCATAACTTAAGCCCTGAAATCTTATCTATGTTTCTGAAATCAAACGCCCTTTCAACCTTCATTCTTCTACTTTTTACACTCAGCATCAACGCCCAAGACTCTATCCCCAAGATCACGAAAGACTTTGTCTTAGGAAAGTTTGACTTTAAAAAGGATGCTCGGTTTATCAAGGTAGATTCTATTTATTCAAATAAAGAGATCTATCTTCAGAAAGAGGTATACGCAGCATTTCAAAAGATGTTTGATTCGGCCTTTCAATCGGGAATCAAACTAACCATCGTTTCAGGAACCAGAAACTATTATGCACAAAAGTGGATCTGGGAACGCAAATGGGATAGATATAAAGATTTAAAACCTAAAGAAAGAGCGTTGAAGATATTAGAATACAGCTCCATGCCCAATACCTCTCGGCATCATTGGGGAACTGATGTAGACTTGGTAAATTTGAATAATGAGTTCTTTGCTGAAGGCTATGGCAAGAAGATCTATGATTGGTTGCAAGCGCATGCTCATAAATTTGGATTTTATTTAGTGTATACAGACAAATCTGAAGGCAGAACTGGGTATAACGAAGAACGCTGGCATTGGACCTATTTACCGCTCTCCAAGGAATACTTAGACTTTTATAACAGTCATATTCAGCTTGAAGATATCAAGGGATTTTTAGGATCTGGATTAGCATCAGAATTGGATGTTATCAAAAAATATGTCAATGGTGTTTCGGAAGAATTAAAGGAATAAACATCTACTTCATCACCCCCAAAGCTTTCCCCAAATTCACCAATAGGATCAATTCTGATTTGTTCTTTCTATGCACCTTATCGGCAATCGCACAAGAAACTTCCCAGAGTGTATTTCTCATGGGAATGCTAAACAAAGTATCGTGCTCTTTTTTATATTGAAGGAATTCGTAGAAGGATTCATCGGCATTAGGTTTGGTTTTTTGAAGTTTGGAAAAATTCTCCAAAATCTCGTCAACTACCTCTTCTCTTCCCTGATATTTTTGCAACCATTCTTTATGCAAAGAAAGATCCAACTCTTGAACTTCTTCTTCTCGAATCTCTCCATCAATGTAGGCTACTGCATAAAATAATTTAGCTACGTGTAAATAAAAATCACAACAACAATTCTCTATAGATTTCATTTTCAATAGGTATAGAACAACCCTATAAAGTTAGACCACGATTGCAATTTAAAAGCTGACAAATATCATTGTTCACAGCTTATATCGAAACTATCTTAGTATGACTTAATCTGGAGATTATGGATACTTCTGTGTTTTTATTAAAATTTTGGGGTTGGTACTGTGTGATCTTCTTCTTTATTCTGAGCTTTAACCCGAAAAGGATAAAGCAAATTGTAGACGATCTTCAAGATCAGAAATTTACCATTCTCATTTCTTTTATTGCCATTGTTATCGGATTGATCAATGTGCTCATACACAATGTTTGGGAAGCCAATATCTCTATTTTAATCACGATCTTCGGATGGGCGGCCTTGCTGAAAGGTGTCTTCTTATTCACCTTTCCAAAGTATATGGTAACGCGTATCGCAATGTTTAATATTAAGTTCGTTCAAGTAATGTATGTTCTGCTATTCTTTATCGGAATATTCTTGTTGAACGAGGCTTATGGTATCGTTCTATATTAACTTAAAGCCTAGAGTTCATGAAAAACTATGGAATCTGGCTTGACACAGATCAGGCTTATATTGTTCTCATAGAGAACGAAAAAGAGTCTATGAAAAAGATCCCATCAAATATCGAGCATTATCGAATCCATGGTGGATCTGGGACTCGCTTAAAAGGAGGCCCTCAAGATGTGGTGCAGGATAGCAAATATCTTGAAAGAGAAAAGCATCAAACCAAACGTTACTTTGCCGAAATTGTAGAGAATATCAAAGACGCAAATAGACTCATAATATTTGGTCCGGCTGATATAGAAAGAAAGTTTAAGAAAGAATTAGAGTTGTTTTATAAGAACCTAGATCAAAAAGTGATCTTGATTGAGAAAGCAGACAGTATGACCGAAAATCAAATTATTGCTTTGGTGCGCGACTCTTATTCAAGAATGATAAATGGTTAATTATGGTAGGATGTAATGAGCCTTGTATGCGATCTTCTTAATTCCATGCGATCGTAACTTGGCTCATTCATCTCACCAAAGAATACAAACAAACACAAAATGAAAACTCATCAATGGCAACTAAAATATGTAAAGTGGTATTCTGCTGAGGAAATGCACGAAGCAGCAAAAAATTGGGTATCAGAATTGAATTTTGTTCGAGATGAACAAATGTTTTTCGAGCATCTTCTTCAGCAGTTAATACAATCTGGTGAATGCGCTAAAAGAACCTTTAAGTGTACATGCTTAAGGGAGGAATTGGATGCATTAAAAAGAGACAGCGATTTGTTAGTTTCTGCTGCCTTGAAACACCAAAACAAACTTTACATTTTGATCGATGGTATTGATCAATTAGATGAAGAAGAATTGTATCGAGAAACGCATCTCGAATTCATAGATGTCATTGGTGAGTTTTTAATGAGACATTATCAAATAAAAAAAGATCTCTTTGGAATGGCCAAACTAGAATTAAAAACTAGAAATGAAGACACTTTGTTAGCTTCATAACAAGGTCTTTAAAATACTAAAGGAATGACAAAGAGATAATAAAGAATCAACAAGGCAACGGCAAGTAGATTTAAGATCACTCCTGCTCTAGCCATTTGATTCACTTTCACATATCCACTAGCAAAAACGATGGCATTGGGTGGCGTCGCCATGGGTAGCATGAAGGCGCAACTCGATGCCATTGTTACGGGTATCAATACATACAACATAGGAATATTAAGTCCGATGGCAATCCCCGCAACTACAGGTGCTAATACAGCAACCAAGGCAACATTACTCATCAGTTCTGTCATAAACAGCATGAGAAAGATCAGTAAGCTAACAACAATCCAAGGGCTAAAATTTCCATTTTGAATCGCCTGTGTGATCACATCTACCAAACCACTAGAAGCCATTCCTTTGGCCAGGGCCAAACCTCCACCAAAAAGAATGAGGATCCCCCAAGCAAGTCTAGAGGTGTCATTCCATTGCAAAACAAAGGTTCCCTTTCTAAAATTCATAGGAATCACAAAAAGAGAAATCGCGCAAATCAAACTGATAATGGTATCCGAAAGTTTGAGTCCGGGAAGGAGATGATTGATCAATGTTCTGGTGATCCAAAGAAAAACAGTAATTCCAAAAATGGTCAAAACTCTTCTTTCTTCTTTGCTGATCTTTCCCAACTTTTTCAACTCTTCAGAAATCACATTTGAGGAAGTTGTAAACTGAATATGATTACATGGAAACATCCATTTCACTAAGACCAAATAACAAAGTGTTACCATCGCCATAGAAAATGGCAATCCCATGGTCATCCATTTTACAAATGAGATTTCAGTATTGTATTCATTTTCTAAAAGTCCAATCAAAACGGAGTTTGGTGGTGTTCCAATTACGGTAGCGATACCTCCGGCATTCGCAGAAAATGCAATACCTAACATCACACTCAAAGCAAAGTTCTTATCGCCTTTTGTAAAACCATCATCATCGTCGATCAACAGTCTGATCACTGAAATAGCAATAGGTAACATCACCACGGTACTGGCCGTATTGCTGATCCACATACTCATAAATGCCGTGGCGATCATAAATCCCAGTATGACCTTATTGGGTGTAGTACCTGTCATTTTAATAATGGTCAGAGCGATTCTTTTGTGAAGATTTACTTTCTCCAATGCCAAAGCCAGAACAAATCCTCCAAAGAATAAAAAGATGATCGGACTCCCATAATTAGCTCCCACATCATTGGCATTCATCACCCCGAGTAAGGGAAATAAAACCAATGGCAAAAGAGCTGTTACCGCAATATGCACAGCCTCTGTAATCCACCAGATAATCATCCAAACAGCAACGGCTATTACCTTATCTCCTAATTCAGAAACAAGAGTAAATGGTAAATTAACAATGATAAAAAATAAAAGAGGGGCTAGAAAAAGACCAATCTTTTTTGATAGTGGCATAGTTGAGATTTGTCACTAAAATAGAAAAAATACTGTATCTATTCAGTCACACCAGTCATCAATCTATCCCAATCAAAAGCAGGTCCGAAATCCCATTTTCCAGATTCTCTATAATTCACATGTGAAGTAACCCCTTTAAATCCAGGTACATCATCGGCAGATCCTGTGACATACCGCTTATCTTCAGGCAAGAATTCTCTTGGAATATCAAATTGATTTGTCAAGAAACGTAAAACCACAATCAGACTGTCATATTGTTCATCAGTGAAAGAAGCAAAGTATTCATAACCTCTAAATGGAGTATCGATCTTAGTATAATATTGTGTTTCCGAAAGATCACAATACACATCTGTGTCACTGTATGGACCGTATAATTTTCCATCGATCTCTCGAAGGTATCCTATATTCGAAAGTTCAATTCCCACAGTTCGTTTACCACCATTTGTATTACCACCCACTGCACCTCTTCCTAAATGATAGGACCATTTATTCCAAGGAAACAGATTAAGGATCTTACCATTTCTTGGGATCAAAAAAGCAGTAGATACGTGATTATCTTTTTTAGTTAAGGCTTGAAGATCTCCCTTCAAATAACCTGCAGTAAAATGAATGACGATCTGTGTTTTCTCAAACTCTTCTTCGTAGTAAAAAGAGGTATCACCATCTTCTCTTCTACATCGCACAAAGTTCATCACTTCTTCGGCATTCCTAATTCGGATACTCCTATCTTCTAAAGTAAAAGAAGTTCCACCAGAGTCTTTTTTATTCGTGAAAAATGAGGATTCATGGTCTGAAATCTTTGAGGCATGCATAATGATTGATTTTGAGTGGATTAAATTTAACCAAAGCCTTGACCTCTTTCAATAGGTAAAATTACCTGAAATGAAAAAGCCTCCTTTTAGGAGGCTTTAGATACTGAAACTCCCGACGGTTCGGGACAGTATGACAATATTTTTAACTAATTAGTATCTGTAGTACTCTGGCTTGAATGGTCCTTCAATCTTTACACCAATGTAATCAGCTTGATCTTCTCTTAATTCTGTTAACTCAACACCGATCTTTGCTAAGTGAAGTTTCGCTACTTTCTCATCTAAGTGTTTTGGTAACATATATACTTCGTTCTTATAGCTATCAGAATTATTCCATAATTCAATCTGAGCTAAAGTCTGGTTTGTAAATGAGTTAGACATTACGAAACTTGGGTGACCAGTCGCACATCCCAAGTTTACCAACCTTCCTTCTGCTAAGATGATGATATCATTTCCATCAATTGTATACTTATCAACCTGTGGTTTGATCTCTACTTTTGAATCTCCATAGTTATCATTTAACCAAGCGATATCTAATTCATTATCAAAGTGACCAATATTACAAACGATCGTCTTATCTTTCATTGAAGAGAAATGCTTTCCTTGAACGATATCTTTGTTTCCTGTAGTTGTGATTACTACATCTGCATTACCTACGACAGTTTCTAAACGTTTGACTTCAAATCCGTCCATAGCAGCTTGTAAAGCACAAATTGGATCGATCTCAGTTACTGTTACGATAGAACCTGCTCCTCTAAATGAAGCAGCTGTACCTTTCCCAACATCACCGTATCCACAAACAACAACTCTTTTACCGGCTAACATAACATCAGTTGCTCTACGAATTGCATCTACAGCAGATTCTTTACATCCATATTTGTTGTCAAACTTAGACTTTGTTACAGAATCGTTTACGTTGATTGCAGGCATAGGTAAAGTACCTTCCTTCATTCTATCATACAATCTGTGAACACCAGTTGTAGTTTCTTCAGAAAGACCTTTGATTCCGTCTACCAATTCAGGATAGTTATCTAAAACCATATTGGTAAGATCACCTCCATCATCAAGGATCATATTCAATGGCTTTTTATCTTCACCAAAGAATAATGTTTGTTCAATACACCAATCGAATTCTTCTTCGTTCATCCCTTTCCAAGCGTATACTGGAATTCCAGCATCTGCAATGGCAGCTGCCGCTTGATCTTGTGTAGAGAAAATATTACAAGAACTCCATGTAACCTCTGCACCTAATGCGATTAACGTTTCAATTAATACCGCAGTTTGAATTGTCATGTGAAGACAGCCCGCAATTCTCGCACCTTTCAAAGGTTGCTCATCCTTATATTCTTCTCTTAAAGACATCAATCCAGGCATCTCTGCTTCTGCTAATTCAATTTCTTTTCTTCCCCATGCCGCTAAAGAAATATCTTTAACTTTGTATGGCACATATGTAGATGTATTTGCACTCATCTTTATTATTTTATTCTAATTTTAAGACCGCAAAGTTACGGAATAACTTCTGAAAAAATGCCACTTTACAAAAGGATTGACGTTAACGATTTCACCAAGGTAATTATCTGGAAAATAGAAGAATCCATAGAAGAACTATCTAAAGATATTGTTCTTTCGGAGTCTCGTCAGAATCGTGTGAATTCTATGAACTCTCTTGTTCATCAAAAAGGATTTTATAGCGTAAGGCATTTATTAAAAGAGTTTGGATACTCTGATCTAGATCTAGATTATGATGAATTTGGAAAACCTCACCTTAAAGATGAAAAATTTATTTCTATAACACATTCTTTCAATTTCTCTGCAATTATTATTTCTGATAAAACTCCCGTTGGAATAGATATAGAAAAACAGCGTGATAAAATTGTAAGAATAGCACATAAATTTACTCCTATAGAGGAATACAAGACAATTGCCAATCATGATGCCCTAGTGAGTAAACTTACTATTGTATGGGGGGCAAAAGAATCTCTTTACAAGATCTACGGAAAGAAGAAGTTGTTATTTCTTCAACATATTTACATAGAAGATTTTAAGTTTGCTGATGCACAAACTACAGGGAATGTGAGATACGAGGATCATAAGTCTGATCATACAGTTCACTTTTTAGAGTTTGAAGGGTTTACTTGTGTCTATGCGTTTTAAAGTTTCAAAGTAACAAAGATGCAAAGTGGCAAAGTTTTCTGCATGAGTAATTGAAGCCGTAATTATTAGTATTTTCGCTGATATGAATCTTTACCAGAACATAGTAACTGATATTCAGAACCGACAAAAGCTATTGGCTGTTTTGATCGATCCAGAAAAAATAGAGTTATTCCAGATTCATTCATTTATCCAAAAAGTAAATAGCTCAATAGCAACTCATATTTTTGTAGGTGGTAGCACTGATATAGATCAGAAGATCGAGTCTGTGGTCGAAGAGATCAAGAAATACACAACAATCCCTGTGATCTTATTTCCTGGTGATTCGAGTCAGATCACAGATAAAGCGGATGGAGTTTTATTCCTAAGCTTAATCTCCGGAAGAAACCCCGATTATTTGATTCAACAGCAAGTAGACTCTGCATTAGATATTCATCGATCAAATTTAGAAGTGATCCCAACTGGATATATTCTCCTTGATGGTGGAAATGAATCTTCGGTTCAACGAGTAAGTCAAACGCAACCTATCGCCCAATCAGAATTTGAACTGATTCTGAAAACTGCATTAGCAGGACAATTCTCAGGTAAAAAATTGATCTATCTAGAGGCTGGATCAGGAGCCAATGTGCCAATCGCATCAAGTATTATTTCACTCTTATCTGAAAATCTTAGGATCCCATTGATTGTGGGCGGAGGAATCAGAAATATCAATCAATTGGAAAAAGCCTATGATTCGGGTGCAAATATGGTTGTGATCGGAACTGCTTTTGAAAAAGACCCTACTTTCTTTAACGAATTAACGAAAACTTCTCATGAACATATCCGTTGAGTTGACCCTTGTACCTCTTCAAGACAATTTTGAAGAACCTATCATAAAATTTATTCAACAACTCAGAACATCTGGATTTACGATAATGGAAAATCCTTTAAGCACTCAGATCTATGGCGATTATGATAGCTTAATGCCTTACCTTACTAGTGAGATCAAAACTGCTTTTAAAAATGAGGATAACGTACTGTTGAATATGAAAATCGTGAAATCTGATAGAAGTAATTATGACAGAAATTATTGATTTTCTTTTCGGTCAATATGCCGAATCAAGCAACATTGACATCACCCTTGAAATCATCGCGGTCATCTTTGGTTTCTTATCTGTATGGTTCTCTAAACAAAATAATGTTCTGGTATTTCCAACGGGAATGATCAGTACATCAATTTTTGTTTATCTCCTATTAAAATGGGAACTTTTAGGCGATATGATGATCAATGGATACTATTTTACAATGAGTGTTTATGGTTGGTATATTTGGACTCGAAAGGTAGATGCTACTCATGTGACTCCCATCTCAAGAACAACAACTAAAGAGAAAAAGATAAGTGTCGTCATTTTTGTTGCTACATTGATATTTGTTTATTTCGTTTATGAAAGCTTCGACAAATGGACAAATTGGACGGCTTATGTAGACACCGTGACAACTGCTATTTTCTTTGTAGGAATGTGGTTGATGGCCAGAAGAAAAATTGGGAACTGGATCTACTGGATCATAGGAGATATTATTTCGGTTCCTTTGTATTTTTATAAAGGATTTACATTTACTAGTTTTCAATATTTACTCTTTACCCTAATCGCAATATTTGGTTATTTAGCATGGAAAAAGACCTTAGACAAGAACCTATTAACCTCGTAAAAATAGTTTTATTTGGACCAGAAAGTACCGGAAAAACTACACTATCCATACAACTTGCCAAACACTATAATACCGTTTGGGTAGAGGAATTTGCTAGACCATTTCTACAAAGTGTTTGGAATATAGAACGTAGAACTTGTGAGCAAAGAGATATCTTACCCATTGCTGAAGGTCAGATTGCATTGGAAAATAGACTCTCTAAAAGAGCAGATAAAATTTTGATCTGCGATACAGACCTTCTAGAAACGAAAGTATATTCTGAAGAATATTATGGTGGTTTTGTTGATCCTAAACTGGATGAAGCAGCCATTGCAAACACCTATGACCTTTATCTTCTGACCTATATAGATACGCCCTGGGTTGAGGATGATCTCAGAGATAGACCAGAATTGAGACAAGAGATGTTCGATGCATTTAAAAATGCATTAGATAAATACAATCGTCCTTACGTATTATTGAAAGGCGATAAAGAAACACGACTGAAAACAGCTACAGAAGCGATCGATAAAATATTGAGATCGAGATCAAATCTTTATAGTTATTCGGATACACTAGGTTTATGAATCTAGAACATTTATATCAAGAATTACAATTCAAAGCAGTTAGAAGTTCCGGTGCTGGAGGACAACATGTAAACAAAGTTTCTTCCAAGGTAGAGTTGACTTTTGATATCCCGAATTCTCAAGCTTTATCTCCTGAAGAAAAAATCCGATTGCTAAAAACTCTTTCTAACCGACTCAATAAGGAGGGAGTTCTGCGAATAACCTCCGAAGAAAGTAGGTCTCAGCATACTAACAAAGAAAAAGTAATCAAACGATTGATCGCACTACTTAGAAAAGGTTTAGAAATTCAAAAAAAGCGAAAACCCACTCAAATAAGTAGAGCTCAAAAACAAAAACGTCTCACTCAAAAGAAAAAGCTTTCAGAGAAAAAAGGGCTACGCAAAAAACCTTCTTTAGATTAAAAAACTAATAATTCCTAATTCGTAATTCATAATTGAACAGTATCTTTGTGCTGTTCTCATAAAGGGGTGCCTTTTTTGAATGCTGAATGTTTAGTTATGAGTTCTTAGTGAAAGGATTCAACATTAAAAATTCAAAATTCACAATTAAAATCAGGCTGAGATCATACCCGTAGAACCTAGAACAGGTAATGCTGTTTAGGGATTTAATTAA
>CAZDKB010000013.1:0-37307 GCA_964505885.1 uncultured Flavobacterium sp. | reverse complement strand
TTAACTTGTCACTCATGTCTCAAGGCTTAGTACATTACAGGGAGTCTGATGGAACCTTTCAAGAAGTCAGCAATAGTAAACCTTTACCGGTTACTTCAGACGGAGTCGATATAGCTCCATACGTTGATCAGACAATTACGCTTGCTAACGTAGCCAATGCTAGCCCGGCGTATATTTATATAAACATGGATGGGTTTGATAGTGTCTCAGTCCATGTTGAGCAAACTGGCGGCACTGACACATTCGATGTCGATTACGAAAGTTCGAATGAGGGGTATGATTCAACAGTTGATTGGATTGATACGACTTCAAGCTGGACTTCCGTGGGTGGTGCTGTATTTACTACTGACCATATCGCTCAAAACCCAGCTGATTTTGCCCCAAAAGGTCATCGAGTAGAGATCACGACGGCAGGCGGATCAAACGATGCAGATTTTAACGTATTCATTAAAAAACTCAAAAAATAATGGAAGATTTAATTGCAAAAGCCTTAGAGCAAAAGGCCTTAGAGGACTTGGTTCATCCTGAGCCACCTAAAAAGATAATCGAGCCAGAGCTAACCTTGGAAGCTATTGAAGAAGCAATTGCTCTTTTAATGGAGGTGGAGCTTCATGGTGGATTTGGAAATATTGCCGCAATGATTGGCTTTGAACGCATCAATAAACGTCAGGTTGCTGAGATCTACCAAAAGATGCAGAAACGAGTACAGGAGCTGGCTCCTCTTCTTGTAGAAGAGCCTATCCTTGAGGAGCAGGTGGAAAAACCCGTAGAGGAACCCGTAGAGGAACCTTTGGAAGAACCTATCGACGATAACGAATAAATAAATGTCACAAGCAAGGCTACATATCGGGGAGATTTTGCGGGAAGATTTCCACTCAGAATACTCCGTTGCTAGAAATGGCGGGAACATCATTGGTAATCCATCTGTTAGCGATGGGCTTGTCTCTGATGGCTCAGGTGATGGGGTAAATTACCCAGGGTTTCACTGGCAAAACATACAAAGCTTTTCTTTCTTTATGAAGGTTAAGTCGGCAAACTCTTTCACTAACAAGGTTTTGTTTGGTTCGTCCGCTACTGGCGGGCCTTTGTTGCGTCACGCTAGTGCGTCTAGCATTGCCTTTTGGAATGACACCGGAGCGGTGACCAGCCTTTACAGCCACGATGCTTTAGAGGCGGGAGAGGCTTACACTGTGGGGCTTTCATATGACGACGCTACAAGAGCGGCAACTTTGTTTGTAAACGGAGTGAAGATTGCTACCAACACCCTTGCCCAAAGCTTGAATGGAGTAGGAGTGTTTGAGGCGGCAATTAGGTTTTCATCATTGGACTCGTTTGATGGTGAGCTGGAAGCTTTCTCTGTTTACAACCGTGTATTAAGCGATGCAGAGCAGGTTGAGCTCCACAATGGGGACGAACTTAGCTACAACAACAACTTAAAAGTCAACCTACCTTTAGATAACTTCCTTGGCAGTGAGAGGCCGTTTCATACGGAGGAAACTGTTATGGGGGTAGCTGGGTGCGCTCAGCTTGGCGACGGCTCTTCGTCCTCTACGGAGCCCACAAAGTTAAAGGATGTTAACGGCTATTCGTTTGATGGTGGTGACAGAATCGTCATACCGGATTGTGAAAACAATCAATTTCAGGGCGCTTTCAGTTTAATGCTGGTTGTGTCCGGTCAGATGCCAGCCGCTAACAGGGGCATATTAACCAAGAATGTTGGCTCTACTGTTCTGACAACTCCGGCAAATACTGTTTATGAGATCTCGCATTTAAGCAGCGGTCTGCTTTATTTTCAAAGAAGTAATGGGGCTACTAAGAACTTTGTTAACACGCCAGCTTCAAACATATTCGATGGCAATGTTCATATCCTTTTTGTGACTTATGATGGCGAAACCAATGCTGACAGCATGAAGATATATCGCGACAATGGTGAGCTTCTTAGCTCAGGAGCAGCTACGTTTGTAGGGCAGCAGATGACAACCGACCCTTTGGTTATTGGGTGGTCAAACCTGGGAGGGGCAGAGGGCAATATTCACACGGTTAAGGGTTTCGACAAAGCCCTGACTGTTACTGATATGAAAGATATTTACCGCAACCTTACTAATTACTTACACAACTAAGCTCATGGCACTAGATAGATCTGGACTAGTTTTATTCCACGACTACACAACCGGGACGTTAGAGGACTTTAGTGGCAACGGCCTACACGGCACATTTGTTAATGGAATGGAGTTTGTGCGAGGAAGTAAGGGTTGGGGGATCCAAGACACTAGCGGACTTAGAACTGGTTACGTTCAAGTTGCACATAACGATTTATTAAACTTAGATGCGATGACGATTGTCGTTGTGTTGGAAGGCAATGATTTAAGTGATCATGAAGGAGATGTTTTTGTAGCCAAAGGGGTTAGCAACTTTACAACCATGGCCTACTCGCTTAGAAATGGGTTTCCTGGCTTGTTTGGTGGCTTCCTCCTTGACCACGCTAATAATGGCGGAGCGGTGTACAACGCAACCAATCAGATGACAAAGATGAGTTTAGCCTCAGAGTCTATTGGAATGACTAAGCCAGCAGGAGACTCTGCTATCGAGTACTACTCTGATGGCATGTATAACTCTGACGGTTTAATTACATCGGCTACAATTGATATTTTAAACAACACCGAGCCTCTGGCTATTGGCGGCCCAGCTGGTGCAGCCTATGCAGTAGATAAGCGGCCTATTTATGCTGTTTTGATCTACAACGAGGTTAAGACATCAGATCAAATGCGGTCTATTCACGACGAGGTTAAACTTTTACAGACTGCGCACACTCAGAAAAGAAACTTCACCTCTGTTGGCACAATTGAGGACCAGCAGTCGGTTAGCTTGATTCGGCCCGAGGTGGTAGATGGGAAAGTGTATGACCTTGGAACCGGAAAGAATCACGGAGATGCTGTAAATGTAGACCAAGAAAGAAACGTGTTGGGGCGGCCTGCTTTAAGGTTCGACGGCTCAACGTCGCACATAGACTGTGGGAATGATTCAAGCCTGGACTTTACGGATGAAACTTTCATGGTTTCTGCCTGGGTGAAGAAAGGGACCTTGTCTGGTTTTCATGCTATCGCTGCGAGAAACACTTACAATGTTGGTGGGTACGGGCTTCTTTTGACCAGTGTAGGAAATATTCGATTTGAAACTTTTACTCCAACTCAAAGCTTTGTAGACGGGAACGTACCCTTGAGGGACGACACGCTACATTATGTTTGTGGAGTTGCTGAAAAAGGAGGCAATCTTAGAGTGTATTTAGACGGTGTAGAGGTAAGCTCCAGTGTAGTAGCTCATCAAGACATTACGGCTATTAGCCAGGACTTTGTGATCGGCGCTCACTCCGCTAAGGCTGCCAACTTCTTTCCAGGCCAAATTGGAGAGGTTGAAGTTAAGACATTTAGTAGTTTATCTGCTTGTGAGGGGCACATTAAAAAGACTTGGAATGCAGCAGCAAACACGGTGATCTACCAGCAGGACTTTGAAGACGCTCATCTTCAATCAGTAGCTGTAGCTTCTGGTGAAATTGAAGGGACCGATATGAGAGTTGTATCTGTTAATGGTTTAGTTGGCGGTGACTCTTCCGATAAACATGTAACCTCAGCATCTGTTGGGTCGATACTTGGAACACCTGGCGTGAGACATTCATTTGGGGTGATTAAGATGTCTTGTACTCCTGTGACAGGAGCCAGATGTAGGCACGCTCAGTTGGATGGCGGGACTTTTGCCATCATAGATGTGGGAGACGGCGGGAATAACAGAATTGCATATACTACTAGTACTGGAGGTGTTGTTTTTACAAACTCAGCTGCTTTCTCTACTGATAAACAAGAAATCACGATTAAGAAAAGAACTACCAGCACAACTAACAACACTACCATCGAAAAAGACTCAGTCCAGGTTGGAAGTGCATTTACTGACACGCTGGTTTTACATGGAGAAAGGCAGCTGGCGGTGTACAGCAATGTGCGTATTCACAACATCAAGCACTACTTCGGAGTTCCCTTAACCTAATTAAATGGCTAACTCTCGCACAAAAGATTGTCACAATAAAGAAGATATTTTGTTGCTTCGAAAGAGGTACCATGAGTTGTCTGAGATTTGTACTAAAAATTCACTACTAGTGGCTGAACACGACCGTGAACTTGAACAGATAAAGGTTACAATCAAAGGATATCTTCCCTCAAAGGTATTCTGGACGATACTTACTATCTTTCTAGGGGTTATCGGTGCAGTAATGAGTTTCCAATTGATGTTGATATCAGACATCACCGCTGAATTAAAATCGCTAAATAAAGTATTTAATACAGAATTGGCAGAAACAAAGACTGATGTTAACTGGATTAAAAGAGAGTTAGAAAGAGCACAAATCATGGCTGAATAAATATTATTTTATGTAACCCCCTATGTACAAACGACTAAAGATTAACCTTAAAAACAAAAAGAAACCTGCCTCTAAGGCGAAGAAGGGCGTTAAAATAAAGCTTAAAAAGAAAAAACAATCCGTGCCTCGGAAAAAAGCTTCATATATCGCTAAGAAATAATATGGCTAAATCAATTCGTAAAACAACGAAAGGAAAAGGAGCTAACTACAGACCAACATCTAAAGGTGCTGGGATGACTCGTAAAGGAGTAAAGGCATATAGGAAAGCTAACCCTGGGAGCAAATTAAAAACCGCAGTAACTGGCAAAGTTAAGCGTGGGAGTAAAGCGGCAAAGAGACGAAAGAGCTTCTGTGCTCGTATGAAAGGAGTAGTAGCTAAAGCTAAAGGTCCAGCAACAAGAGCTAAAGCGTCATTGAGAAGATGGAAATGTAATTAATTTTTAATAAACATACTATGTATAAATCAAACCAATACAACAGCAAACTTAGTACTAAGCGCAACTGCTGTTACAAAGGGAACAAAAACAATGCTGAGCTCAAAGTGACCCGCCATCAAGGGAACTTCAAAGGCAATCAACACAACGCTGGGTGTTGCCAAATCAAGGCTAATCAACCTACTTATCGAGGTAACTAATAAATTATGTCTACTAGACAAGTACTGCGCGATAACCTTCGCGACGAATTAAAAATTGATGCCACAGGTAAAGTGTGGAGTGACTCTGTACTAAACCGTAACCTGGAGGTTGCTAAGCGCAAAATTCAGCAAGATGGCGATTATCAATGGCATGTCAATGACGGTGAGAACTCTGAATCAGCAGTGGTTTCACAACGAGAATATGATCTCCCAGCAGACTTTGTAAGGTTAGAGGAGAGCACGGTGAGGTATGATGGCACGCTCTTAAACAAGACAACGCTTAATCAATTGAAACGACAAAATAAGCAACTGAATGTAGATGGTAGACCTGCTGTCTACTACCTACGAGGAACAAAACTAGGTCTGTATTTACGGCCTGATAGTACGCTTACAATTGATTACTTATATCGTAAGAAGCTAGCCGATTTTTCAACTGATTCTAGTGATTCAGGGCTTCCTACAGAGTTTGATGAGGCTCTTGTGCAATATGCATCATATTTATGCTGGAATGACATCCAAGGTAGGGCTGACAAAGCATTAGAGGCTATTCAAAACTACAAAGAGATTATGGAAGGGCTATATGCACAGTTCTTAGGAAGAAGAGATGAAGATAATTTCCGCATGGGATTTGAAATTGTTACTGCTCCAAGTAGAGATATTAATTATATTAGATAATGGCCAATTTAAGACCAATTAGGATACCAAACTTCGAAGGTGGTCTATTCACTGGAGAGCAGACGATTGCTAAAGATAATCAGCTAACTACTGCAACGAATGTCTTTTACAATGATGATAGAAAGCTGCAAACAAGACGGGGGTATGCCAACTTTGGTAACACAATCCCTGATACGGTAACAGTGATCCATGACATGGACACTACGGCAGGCAATGGTACGTGGGCAGTAGCTAGTGATGGTGTAACCCTTACTGCTGAAACGACTAATCACAAACGAGGAGCAGGCTCACTTAAATTTAATATTGATGTGTCTAACAGTGGTGATGATTTTGCTACGCTCACTAACTCAACGTTTAGCCAAGTTGATGTCTCTAGTTCTAAAGGGAATTTAGGGTTTTGGTTTAAGGCTCCTAGTGGGTTTAAGACAGATTTCACAGATATTCGTGTCCGTATTGGTTCAGATTCCTCTAATTACTATGAGTTCACAGTGAATGCAGTAGATTTCACAGAAGAGCAATATTCATTCATTCGTAAAGCATGGTCTGGGGCTTCTACCACAGGTACTCCTGTTGATACGGCCATAGATTATGGGCAGATAATTATTAATTACACAGCTTCATACACTGATAAGACCGGTGTAGAGTTTGATGATATCGTTGCTTATTCAAGTACAAGCACAAAACCCCCAATGTCCGCTTTCTTCCTCGAAAGTTCTTCTGGGACACGACATTTGATCTGTAATGCGGGGACAAACATGTTTGAATATCATGAAGCAACTGAGTCATGGAATGTGATTGAAACAGGATTAACAGAAGGAACTAGATTTGGGTTTTTGGTATATAAGGACATTATTTATTTTGGGAACGGTGTAGATGATTATCGCGATTACAATTTGCAGAAGGTGACCTCATATCCAGGTACACCTAAATACAAATATTTTTTATTAGCCAATGATATTGGCTATGCCCTAGGTGATCCTGACAATAAATCAACGTTGGGCTATACGGCAGGGACACCTGGAAACATGCAAACCTTTCCTAATTTACTAGTTTTAGATGAGGATGATTCGGCAGGGGTAGGCACAGGGCTTGTAAACTTGGAATCTATTGTGATAGCTGCTAAAGAAAGAAAGATCTACAAGGTAAACACCGCAGCTCCTTCACGAACACAACTAGATTACTCTGAAGGGATTGATGCTAATAGATCGATCGTACGTGTAGAGAACGAAGTATTTTTCTTAAACAAGGCTGGTGTTTATACATTAGGGCAAAGAGAAGGGCTATTGGGGTCAGCTCGTGCAGATGCTTTAACTGAAGATATCCGTCAGATCATTAACAGTGCCGATAACCTAGAAATAGCTAATGGTATATATGTTTCTCGTTTGAACAATTACTACCTATGGTTAGACACAAATAATGATGAAATTTTAGATACGTGTCTGGTCTTCAGTCGACTAACTCGTAAATGGACTAAATATGTAGGTATAAACTGTAATCAGGCTGTTGTTTACAGAGACTCTAGCGGCAACGAAAAGCTATTGATTGCAGACTCATTTACAGGCCGCATGAGAGAGATTGAAACTGGTTTTGGGGATAATGATGCGGCTATTGACGTAACAGTTGAAACAAAGAATTTTGATTTTGATGCTCCAGAGACACACAAAACATTTGAATACGTAGATTTCTTCGGTTTTATTTCCGAAAATGCAGTTATCGATTATACTATAATCGTAGATGATGAAGAGACTGTTGCAGGGCAGATAATAGGTTCTGTATATGCTGCTCAACAGACATCTCCAACATTTACACTTGATTCCACTCCACTAGACCAAGAAGCCATTGATGGCTCTGGTGGAGAGGGCGACCTGGATTTATATCCTTTCAAGGCAAGAGTGTCGTTCAATATCACTGGTACACGGATTAAGATGAGGCTTTCTTCTCAAAAAGAAGACACAGCCTGGATCCTAACAAAGTCCACAGTCTATCCGTACCCACAACCATTAGATATTTACCCAACCGACTCTTATGTCTAATTTAACCGCGTATCAAAGGCAATCCTTATACGAGACTACTCTTGCACAAGATATCGACTCATCTACTACATCTATTTTAGTAGTTACTGCCCCTTCATTCACGCTTTCTAGTGGTAGTTGTTACGTTGCTATTGATTCTGATAACTCTAGCAAGTTTGAAATTTGTGAGGTTACAGCAATATCAGGGACCACATTAACAGTTACACGAGGACTAGCTACCTATGAAGGAGGCAGCAGTTCTGCTGCCAGCCATTCAGCAGGCGCTAAAGTGCTTATGGGAGCATCATGGAAACAATTTGAGGCTATTAAAGATGCTATCGCAACCAAAGCAGATATTGTAGGACAAACCTTCACAGGGCTTATTGATTTTTCTGGCACAGGTCATGCAGGGATTAAAGTAAACAGTCTTACTACTGCACAAAGAACAGCCCTCTCTGCAAGCAATGGGATGTTAGTTTATGATTCAACAATTGGTGAGCTATATCAATACATTGGTGGTGCATGGTCAGCTGTATCAGCTGGATCTACACAGCCTAATGCTTCTGAGACTGTTGCAGGTAAGATTGAGTTAGCTACCAATGCTGAAATGGGCACTGCCACTTCAACAGGCGGTACTGGCGCACGACTTGTCATCCCAAACGATCAACTAGTTAAAACATCATCCGGAGCAAGCGATGAGAATAAGATTGTAGTATTAGGTGCTACAGGGAAAATAAACAATGGGTTTATTAATACTGGGACATCTAATAATGAGATTTGTGTATTTGATGGAACTGGATATCCAGCAGCAGATGGATCACAGATCACCAACCTAACATATGCATCTAGAATTAGGACTGAATACTTCCAGTTCCAAGGTACAGGAGTAACTATTACTAGAGATGGTGTAACGCTTGTAGATGCTTCTTTGTCCCCTATCTGGGCTAGATTCTCAGTTCCTTCAGGGTATTCAAGTGTAAGTGTAAAAGTTATCTGGAATTCGGCTATAACAGGAGACATTAACTATCAAACACAATATATATATGCCGCAGCTGGAGAAGCAGAAACAATTTCCACTGCTACATCTCCGGCTACATCGTCTTCAGGTGGGGCTGATTACTACAATGAAATTAATGTTGGAAGCTTGAGCGGTGTCACGGGAGGTGACTATGTGGTGTTTGAGTTTACTAGAAATGGAGCAGCTGCATCAGATACATTGGCTGGTTCTATTTTTGTAGCAGGGTTAGAAGTTACATATTCATAATTATGGCTGATGTTCGTTTACAACAATTAGATCGAGAGTATGGGCAAGAGTTAGCATCAACTAATACAAAGTTTGCTTTCTCAGGGTTCGGTCGCAGTACGATTAGACTAGAAGATGCAGTAGAAGTGGGGCAGAAACACCAAGAGCGGGTAGCGGCATTAAACTCAGTAATCTTTTGGGAAAACAAATTAAAAAGTTTGGAAGGGCAACTAGTTGATCAAGAGGTACGTAAAAACGCAGATGAACAACTAAGGAGGGCGATAGCAGTTAGTAAGCAACTAGCTGTAAAAGCTAAACAGAGACGAGCAAAACTGTATGGAGAAGTGGTAAGCGTAGGTCAGTTAGCAGACAGTAGATTTAAGAGAACTTTAGGTAGATCAGCTGCTAGTCGAAGATCTCCTAAATCATTTAAATTAAAAATTCAGCCATTTACTTCAAAAATAAAACCCTTAACAGGACTACAAGGTGCAAAATTCAGCCAAACTGGGCGTAAAACACCTAGTTTTGGGTCAAAATTTACACTTTCAAGACTAAAATCATTCGGATACGGTCGTAACTTATCAGGTAAATTTTCATAAACATGCCAAGACAAAATGGGCTATTCTCATCACTAAAAGATTCAATTACTTCTGGTCTATCTGCGTTTACAAATGCAGCTCGCAACAAAACAATGGAACCAAGTCGTAATTTATTAGCGCAAAGAGCAGAAACGATTCCTACTTCTGTCTATAGAGCTGAGCCGGCTAAAAAACCTACTGGGTCTACGATGATGTCTGGGCTTCCTAGTGCAGTACGCTCTGTAACAGAACAAGCACTACAAAAGCCAGTTCCTGAAATGCTCCAGGCTGGACGTGAAAGATTGAAAGAGCTAGAAGAACAAGGGCCAACGCCAACTAGGCCAGGAGTGCCTATAAATGCTAGAGGTGCAGGGATGACCTTTCCTAGTGTTGCTCCACAGCCACCTCAAGCTCCTCAATTTATGTATCCATCATTTGAAGAGCGTACACAGTTCCAAGTTAGAAAAGAACCTACATTAAGACTACCTACACAACAAGGCATGGTCCCTTCAATTACTCCTGAGCAATACAACCAATTAAGCCCGGAACAGCAATTACAATATAGACGTGCTGCTCAACAACAGGAGTTACGGCAAGCTCGGGAAATGTCTGAAGCGCCATTCCGAGAAGTGGAAGATCGTGCTCAAGAACGTGAAGATGCACTTAGGGCTCAAATATCTGAGTTGCAAGGAGGGAAATTAACGGCTGCTCAGCAAGAACAATTTGGAACATTTAAAGCAGATTTAGATGCTGCTGAAGCTAAAGCTATTGCAAGAGCTCAAGAGACGGCAGCTCGACGTAAAGATCAACTGAACGAGTCCCTTAGTTTTTCTGGCTTTGGGCGTTCCACTAAACGTGCTGAGCTCTTGGAGACCATTAACCAAGATTTACAAAATAGTATCGCTGATATTGAAAGATCGTCTGCCCATCAATTATCAGATGTTAAGGTTCAAATGCTAGCTCAGAATGAATCCAAGGTGGCAAGATTAGAAGATCAGTTGACTAGAACTCAATCACAAAGAGATCAATATGCGCTACAGCAAGCACTGGATTATAAGAATTCGGTTGAAACAATTTTAAAACAAAACCCTACTAGCCCGCAAAGCGTTATTGCAGCAGCAGATAAGTTAAAAGCAGCTCAAATTGAGGAGCGCAAACAGATGAAACAAGAAGCCGTGGACAACTTCAGGTGGATGACCAGTAATTTTGGCAGCCAATTTGTTTCTAAAATGAGTGAGGCTGAAATTGGTAATTACGCTCGTAACTTAGGGGTCCCAAAATCGGTGCTACAAAATATGGGGGCCACCCTTAAAGAAGTAGATAGAGCTTGGGATCAAGCTAAATATTTGAATGACTTTCAGTACCAGATGAATCATCATCAGGCGCAAAGAGACCATGATTTATTATTGTATGATAGAAAGTTTAGAGATGATCTTCTTAAGATGGGAATCCAATTTAAATATGATAAGAAAGCATTATATCTTGGTGAACAAATAAAAAATGAACAGGCTGCGAAGAAATATCAAAATCTATATAATGATGATTATTCGGCTAGAGCATCGGCCGCTGATGGACAATCATTGTATTTCCCAGAAGGAACAACTCATTCATCAGCTAACGTGACAGTCAAAGCGATTAATCCTAAATTAGTTAATGCTTATCCTCAAGGAACCAAGAAGATGCCTGCTGATGGCCCAAAGGGATTAGGGGGGCAGTGTGCATGGGAGGCACGTAAATGGACTGATCTAACTCCTGTAGGCAACTCCTTTTCAGAGAAAAAAGCTCATCTTAAAAAGTGGAAACAACAAGGAAGAGGTTGGGAGAAAGGAGAATTTACAGTGAACGATTTACGTCCGGGTCAAACAGTCTTAACCAATGATAGCCCCAAGCATGGGCATGTTGCAGTTATTAACGCTATTACAGACGATGGAAAGATGGTCCTATCTGAATTTAATCAAGGAGGAAAACTAACTTATACTAATCATCGTGTGTTATCTCCTGACGACCCTTCTCTTGTGGGTATTTGGGATAGTAAGCTCAAGAAAGATTTTCAAGTTGCCCCTACCACACAAGCCTTAGACAAAGGGAAAGGAGTTACTCCAATGTATGCTGAAAGAGAACTGGTGCGCTCAGGTCGTGCTAGCAAAGAATTACAAAGTGATCTATTGCAACGTTTTAAAGAAGAAGCTGATGAGACAAGGAATCTTGGCCTCCCTAATGCTGCTAGTTATCAAGAGAGATATGAGACATTATTGGAAGACATGCAAAAATCAACCCCTATTAATTCGGACACTGAGAAGGCAGTTACCGAATTAAGAAAAGAAGTTTACAAGCTCCCAGTAGCTAAAGACTTAGAAGATATAAATCGAAGTTATAAAACTTTACAGTCAGTATATGATACATACAAACAAGGAGATACTGATGTGGCAACGACCGATCAAGCTCTTGTTGTGGCTTTTCAAAAGATGCTAGACCCTGGCTCTGTAGTGCGTGAGGGGGAATTTGATAGAACAGCGCAAGGACAAGCATTGTTGGGAAGAGCACAATCATATTTAGGTAAATTGCAAGCAGGGGGAGTAGGTATCACCGATAAGATGCGTCAAGATATGGTAACTGTTGCTGCAAAAATTCAAGAAGGATATATGAATGATTTTAAGAGTCAGGCCTCTTTTTATATTGATGAAGCTGAAAGGTTAGGGGTGCCTCCAGAACGAGTGCTTGGTGTTTTGGGGACTTATGAGGGGGTTTTGCCTCCTACAGGCTCAGCTCCCCCAGAAGGTTTTAGAGGGATATTGTCTACGCTTTCTCAATTTAATCCTTTCAAAACTGGATACTCTATGCCCGATGAGACTTCAGGAACCACAAGCCAATCTTTCTATTCTGCTGATGATTTCTAACCACTTATTATGCCTAGCCAAATTTTACAAAACTATCTAAACGACACATCTGTTGATCGCAGTAAGCGAGAGAAGATGTTTAAAATCCTGCAAGAGCGTCCACAGGATGAATCTCAGTTAGAACAAATTATTCAACAGAAGTATAAAGGAAGATATGGGCAAAGTGTCGCGGAGCAGCCTTTTGCAGCTAAAAAGCCAAAGCAGCAACTAGAGAAACCTACATTTTTAAGCTCTTTCATTGGTAAGCATAGTTTACCTGCTACAGTTATGGGACTGAACAAGGACAGCAATGTAAATCCTCAATTGAAAGCCTTACACAGGGGAGCTTCAGCACCTAGAGAGCTAGCAGCAGAGGCTACCGCTACAGGGTTTGAGGCATTAGGTGGAGCAGGAGGATTTGGAGCGAAGATAGGTGGAGAAATAGTAGAGCCCTTTGTTAATTTGTTCTCTCCGCAAGGGGTAGACATAGACATGGGAAATCTTGCGAGACAAGGTGTTATGGAGTTTTCACAAAATCAGGCAGATTCTCTAAGAAGGCAAATGATGTCTAAAGAAACCTTAGAGGAAGGCAGTATTCCTAGGACAATTGGGAGAGGGTTAGGGAAAACAGCTGAGATTACCCCCTCTATAGTAGGGGGAATGGGGATTACACAAGGGTTGTCTAAGGCCCCATTAATGGGGAGTCGACTTGGTCAAATGTTATCATACCTAGGGGGAGGCGGAGCTACGACTACAGGTGCCGCAATAACTGGTGAGGGGCGCTTGCCCACTGTAGGAGAGCTTGGAACTAACGCAGCTATTGATGTAGCTACTTTGGGAGCAGGGAAATTGTTGTCTGGCTTGGGGAAGCGGTTGTATTCTAGGCTTGTGCCTACAAATCCTACGCAGAGAGCTAAAGACCTTAAGCTAGGATTTGATTTAGGAGATGAGATGTCAAAGATCGCCCCAATTACAGCCAATGAGCAAACGATAGTTCGAGCAGCTCAGAAAAGAGTTGGAGAATTAAGTGATGAGCTATTAGATCAGGTTCGCAATTCAGATACTGGACAAAAATATATTATCGATGACTTCTTAGAAGGAATAAAAGATAAAGTTATACGTAGTAAGAACCTAAAAGCAACCCCACGACAAACACAGTTAATCGATAAGCAAATTGAAAGGGCTATTGCTGGTACCAAGGAGGCGTTAGGAGGTAGGAGGTTCTCTTTAGAAGAGCTGCACCGGTTTAAACAAGATTTAGGTAGTGATTTGGCTAAGAGTATTGATAAGCTTGTTAGAGACGGAGCTGACGCTTCTATCACAGCTCCAAAAATATTTGATTTAGAGCTACAAAAAAGCATAAAAAACACACTAGAAAACAATGTTTCTCGCTATAAAAGCCTGAACAAAAAAATGTCACCACTTATTGCCTCTTATAAGAGAATATCGTCTAAAGCTCCACGTCCTAGCTTCTGGAATAACATGTTGTCTTCTGCTGGCACTGGCACTATTGCAACTCTGGCATCTGGAGGAGACGTAGAGACTGGTTTGAAGGCTGCAATATTAGGGGCAGCCTTGCCCTCTATTGCAGGAAGCCCACTAACTAAAACTCTAGGAGGGCGTACAGCCACCATGACAGGTGAAGCATTGCAGTCACCTGTATTAAGAGGGCTTACGCGTGGACTAATGTTCGGAGAAGAACAAGCTAATTAAATCGTTGATTGATTGCATCGAATAAGTCTATCAACAAAATCAATGTTAATAGTAAGGCCGCTAAACTAATGATGCTTATGGCGATAAGGATCAGTGTATGCATTGTGAAGATTTATGTTAATAACAATTTAAGGTTTTGTAGTTCTTTCACGCGGTTAGGAAACGTTAATCTTTTGTTAATGAGCTTTACATCGGCTTTTTGCAAACGGTTTAATAAGTCTAATTGACCTTCTGTCGCTGAATTACGTTGCCCACCACAAGAAGCCCCTAGGGCAAGCTTATTGATCATTTTAGCTTCCCGGATGTAGTGCAATGGGTCCGTAGCTCCTGCTTCTCGCAATGCTGAGTTTACCTCTTTAAAGCTATTGCCACTGTCATTACGAAACTTCAACAGATTGTCGTATATCCATTTAATACAATTCAACTTAAATTCGGGAGACAGCCACATAGCAAAATCTATAAAGACATATGGGTGCATCCATGTGCCGCCATTCACCTTCCCTTTTTTGGCCTGGATCACGTCTTTTTCTAAATACCACACATCTGTGGTATTTGAATTCATGTCTTCAATTACAGCTCTAATGTAGGATTTAACGTTTGTGAGCCTTAAATATGAGTCTAATCTTTTATTTTTAGTTGTACTCATATTGTATATGTCCAACAAATCGTTGGCGCAAAACATTCCTGTTTTGCTGTTTTGACGAACCTTGAACCCATTAAGGTCTCTTTCCATGATTACGGCTGTTTTCATAATAACACAATTAAGTCTTAATTTACGCACATAGTGCCGCTGTTCCGCAAATAGGTCAATATCTGGTTTGCAGATGTTTTACGAGTAATGTTATTATGAGTTATATAATTAAGACCTTATGAATATCATTGGTAAAAAATTAACTCGTGAAGAGTTTACTGAGTACGTAAAAAATAAAGACTTTGGAACTGTCCCACCAAGAGAATTGGTTGTTCATCACACCTGGAAACCAACCAAGGCACAGTGGAAAGGTGAAGCGTCTATCCTTGGGCTTAAAAGATATTATGAGCGTAAAGGCTGGGCAGCTGGCCCACATCTGTTTGTATCAGAAGATGGCATTTGGTTGTTTACTGATATGTATGAGGTAGGGGTTCATGCAGGAAGTGCTAACTCAACATGGCAGAAAGGTGGTCGTCGAGGAACTGGATACCCCCCATCGGGAGCACGAATCGTTAAATATTCTGTAGGTATTGAGGTGGTAGGCAATTATGACAGTGATGTGTGGTCAGGAGAAACTAAAGAAAATGCTCTTCATGTTATTAGAACTTTGAGAGATAAGCTGGGAACTAAAGAAGAAGAGATTACATTCCACCGTGATTATGCTCCTTATAAGTCTTGCCCTGGTAGAGCTATTACTAAATCATGGCTTAAAAATGAGCTGAAAGACAAACCAGAAGAGAAGCCGGACGGGCACGCTCCTTCTCCATGGGCTAAGGGATCTTGGGACAAAGCTGTTGCTGCTGGTATAATATCAGACAAATACCCTCAAGAGCCTGTGACGAGGGAACAATTCACTGTAATGATAGATCGTTTAAACTTAATCTAATATTATGTCTAAAAAGAAAACCATAGCTGTACCTTTATGGAAGCGGCTACTCTTACGTTTCATTAGAGGGTTTATGGCTTCTTTTGTCCCTGCGTTCACAACGTTCGCCGCAATGAGCCCTGACAAATGGACTGGATCACTTTTGCTATCTGTCTTCATCGGAGGCCTAGCAGGCGGGTTACAAGTAATCGACAAATATCTTAGAGAGAGAGTCAATTAATATTCTGCTGTTTGTTGCAGGTGTTTGGATAGTATTCTATCTATTGGCGCTCACATTAAGCTATGTACAATAAAAAGCCCCCTAAGGGGCTCTCTATTAGACGTGTGAACGTAATACTCCAATGGCACAGACTTTTGCTTTATTGTTTCTGTGGTAATCAATAATGTCTTGAGCATCAATTTTTCGGATATTCCCTTTCTTTACTTCATCTTTAACATAGTCAGCATACGTTTTATCAGGTTTAGGACGCTTGTAGTTAGCTCTTGGAATGCGTGTTCGTTTAAATTTGGTCATTGTTTAATTTTGTTACTGAAATATAAATTGGTCTATCAACAATATTATCGAACAGGTCCATAGTACTCTTAGAAAAGTATCTCCAGGACTGTGTTTTTGGATCATGTTACTAGTTATTAGAGTAGCCATTATTCCTATAGGAATAGTTACGAGTAAGTTCATAGATAGTGTTGTTATTTAAGTATAAACTCATGTTTATGTTTCAATCTTACGTTGTATCCATAAAACCTCTTACCTACAATCCCACGTTTCTCATATCCTTTGTATAAGTCCCAGCAGTATTGTAATTGTGCATAAGGGCTCTTAAACCCATCAGACTGAATAAAGTTCCAGTGGTAGGTAGAGTTAAGCTGGCAAAACCCATAATCTCTAGTCCCGTTGCGATTAGGCTTAGATATCCTGTCGGGCGTCCAGAGACCATTCTCAGCATTTAACGTTAAGATGAAGTCTAAGTGGTTATTAGAAACCTTAGAAGCGATTCTAATATATCGGTTCTGATCTTCTCCGGCAGTTGTCTTTACCCAGGCCGTGTAAACTTTTTCGTGGTTTCTTTGTATAGGTGCAGACTCATGTAAAGTTTCTTTAGGTGTAGTTTCTGTAGTTTCCGCTACTACTACTTTCCCTCGCACTTAGCTAATAGGCCAGATAACCTACGGATCTCATCTGAGTTTAGATTAAGAGATTCATGCTCAGCTATCTTAATAGCAGCTAAATCACATCTAGCTTCGAACTTCTTAGTGTTCCAGTAATCAGATTGCTTAACAGCTTCATCATAGTGTTTGCTAGCTAGATCGAATCTACTAGGAGCCATAATGTTTGCTACTACTACCGACCCTAGTCCTAAGAAGATCATGAGACCTGTGAATACGTAAGTAGCAGTTTTGATTAGTTTAGATTTGTTTGTATTTTCCATTTTAATTTTTGTTATTTTGAATAAAGGATTGGAATCGAACATGGTTAATAGTTAGTAGTATTCGATCCCTAGAAAAGCGTATAATTAGAATTGTGGTTGCCAGACAAGGTAATACAGTAATGCAGCATTGATTGAGATCAACATGCACACTGCAGCCCATCCAGCTACAAGGGTAGTGCATTTCATGGCTTATAGGTTAAAGAACAAGCGGCGGAAGATCGGGATTTCTTCTGTCCCATCTTTCCATAAGAGCCTCTCGTGACCATTCAGCAAGATTTATATTATTTTTGTTGCAATAGTCTACAAGGTCTCTCTTCCCATTGCGATGTACGCGCACATCAAGTTTTTCTAGTCTAGACATTAACGTCGGTTATTTATATATTAGAGGTGATGCAGCCTCCCTTTTAACAGGGGAGGTTTTCTGTTTTTCAATGAGCAGCACATTCAGAATACATGGCCGTCCGACAAAGGTCAAGTGTTAATTTAGGCAGCCTGTGAAAAAAACCATTGACATTGTCTGACGCTACTGATAATATGGACATATATTCATTAATTAAATGCATCATGAATACTTACGATAAAGGTCAAACATGGATGGGAGACAAGGTCCCAGATCATATAGAGGTCTCTCTATTGCTCAAGAAGGTTGAGTACGTGATTGAGTCCATCAACTCTCGTGGTACGCCTTGGGATGTTGAGGCTTATTATGAAACAGGGTTTCATATTGTTATTAGAAACGCTGAAGAAGTCTTCAGTGAACATCACCATTTAGATGACGATCACTTTTTATTGAATCACATTGCTGCTCAATTATCTTTAATTGATATTTGTACCCTTCCTGCCACTAAACTATTCCAACATGTTTAACATATACTTTGATAAAGATCTGGAGGTAGAGAAACACTATTGTCCAGAGAATTATGATCTTGATGATCTAGACGAAATGGAAGATGAATATTTGTTAACTGAAATCTATGAAGGGTAAAGACTTAAAAAATAAGGCTATCTCGATCAAAGGGAAGTCATATGTACAAGTGAAAGATCGCATTTTATATCTCTCACAAAACCATGAAGGAGAGTACTCCATTGACACTACCTATGCATATTATCCTGAAAAGAAGATGTGGGTGGTTAAAGCTAAGCTAACGATCAAGGGTGAATCTTATACTGGCCTCGCCCAGGAAATTGAAAGCAACGACTATAAGCAGGTAAATCACTCCAGCGCTCTTGAGAACGCAGAAACATCTGCAGTAGGGCGCGCATGTGCTATGGCTGGCATTGGAGTGTTAGACTCTATCGCTTCTGTTGATGAAATGAATAAGGCGGTTCGACGTTCATCACCTGCTTCAGAGAAACAGGTTGAATTCATTGATAATCTTTTTCAGGAATATCTGAATCTTAATGGGGTATCTAATATTGAGATTGCTATCAAGGCTCTGTGCCAGAAACACTTCAAAGTGGATTCTGTGGCCAGTTTGTCTTCTCAGCAGGCTAGTATTATGATCAATAAGCTCAAGGAAAACATTGAGCAGTTACAAGAGAAGAAGTTAGAAGAGGTTGCTGATTTGCAGCCTGACGATTTACCTTTTTAGCCTAAGATTATGTCTAATACAGCAACTGAAAGGATTCAGGGGGTAAGGGGAAGTGTTAGGCTTAGCCCTGGTAACCCCCTATTATTTAATAACCCTTAATCATGAAAGAAAATTATATGCTAGAAACCAGAGAGATGGACTGCCCTCGCACCCAAGTGAATGGAGGCAAAGTGGAGTGGGTGGACGGAAGTGGGAAGGACTACTACAAGTTCACCGAGACGCGGAAGCAGATAACAGATGGTCTAGTGGATTGGTGGGATAAATTAGAGCCAAATGCAGACGATGGGCCCCCAGTGGCGCTACAGGATAAGCAGGCTCGACCTTGTGACAGGAGTTATCCAACTAAAGACCAGATTAAAGAGGCCTCTAGAAGATTGTTTAAGAAATAAAACCCACTAACTTCACTCGTATGTCTACTTACAGAGCGCTAACAAAGCATCCTGAAACTAACAGCTATACTTGGGCTGAGTGGAGAGATGATCATTTCGGCCCTCGTCATTATGGAGTTAGGTTTGACGGGGAAAACAAGTGGCACGACCCCAAGGATAAGTTCTTGAAGGTTATTGACCTTGCCCATGAGGCCTGGTACCAGGACCCAATTGTCAAGAAATCTTTGACACTTGATGTGAACTTCACAAAGCGAACATTAAAAGATCAGTGCCCTGTGAATGCCCCCGCTCACTACAACGATCACCCTAGTGGGGTCGAGTGTATCGAAATTACTCGTCATATGAGCTTCAACCTAGGCAATGCAATCAAGTACCTTTGGAGACACGGCAAGAAAGACCCAGAGAAAACAATCGAGGACCTGCGCAAAGCAGTGTTCTACATTGAAGATGAAATTGAACGTCTAACCCCAAAGGACGATGAGTAGAGAGTTTTCCAAGGAGGTTTTAGACATCGTTAATAGGTTCGAAAAGGAGTTTAAAACAACTCACAGGCTTTGTCCCCGGTTTAGGTTTTGGATGACTGAAGTGGACAAGTTAGTTCGAAAGTTGAAGCATAAAACAAGCAAAAAGCAATGATTAACCTTTATCAATTAACCATTAAGAATGGAGAGCAACAGTCCAAATAAACAAGAAAAAGTGATGTTTTTTAAACTGATAATGCTTTTAATTGAAAGGGTTGAGACGCTAGAGAGTTTATTCGAACAAACCGAACTAATAACAGGCAGCAACCTGAGGAAGTTTTCTAGGCGAAAGGGAGAATATGAATATAGGTTGAAGGAAATTTTAAAAGAAAATATCAATCTAACCCAAAAGGATGAAAACTAATGAAGAAATCTTAGAATTTACTGATAAACTACTTCACAATGCTTAATTCAAAACTGAAATCACTAATTGGCCGCTTATGGGATAAGTTTTGGAGTGGTGGCATATCCAATCCCTTAACTGCAATAGAGCAAATATCATATCTGCTCTTTATGAAGAGAGTTGACGAATTGGATTTAAAGAAACAGCAAGATGCTGAATTTACAGGGGAAAAGTTTAAGTCATTTTTCAACCATGAAAATCAAGATTGTCGATGGAGTCATTTTAAACAAATGGAAGGTGGGGAAATGCTCGAACATATGCAAAAACGAGTTTTTCCATTCATTAAAAACTTAGATAGTGAAAAAAGCCCGTTTGCTAAACACATGGGGAACGCTGTTTTCATCATTTCTAAACCTTCTTTGTTAGTTGAAGCTGTTAGCATTATTGATGAATTATTCGAGGAAATAGAAAGGCAAGAGTCTGAAGGTCAAGGATTTCAAGACACCCAAGGGGATCTTTACGAATATTTGCTTTCCGAAATGTCTAGCGCTGGTAAATTAGGTCAATTCCGCACTCCTCGTCATATCATTCAGTTAATTTGTGAATTAGTAAGTCCTACACTAGGCGAAACCATATGTGACCCCGCTTGTGGTACGGGAGGATTTTTGCTTGGAGCTTATCATCACATTCTTACTCAATTCACCAGCAAAGAACATCAACAAACAGATGAAAATGGCCTCACCAGAGGGCTTTTGAGCGACAAACTAACAGATGATAGACAGTGGGATCATTTAAAGAAAAAAACTTTCTACGGATACGATATTGATGAAAGCATGGTGCGAATTGGCTTGATGAATCTGATGATGCACGGCCTTCCTCATCCAAACATTCAGCAGAAAGATACTCTTTCTAAAAAATATGATGAAGAAGACCATTTCGATGTGATCGTTGCTAACCCTCCATTTAAGGGGAGTATCGACAAAGGCGATATAAATGAAGGGCTTTCTTTGCCCACGACAAAAACGGAACTCCTTTTTATCAATCGAATCATTAAATCCTTAAAGATTGGAGGAAGAGCAGGGGTGATAGTACCTGACGGTGTTTTGTTTGGTTCAAGTAAAGCGCATAAAATGGCTAGAAAGATGCTTATTGAAGACTGTGAATTACAAGGGGTTATTTCTATGCCAAGTGGGGTATTTAAACCTTATGCGGGAGTAAGCACCGCAATTTTAATATTTGTAAAAGGTGGAGAGACCGAAAAGGTTTGGTTTTACGATATGCAAGCTGATGGATATAGCCTTGATGATAAGCGCAGCAAGATTAAAGAAAATGATTTACCTGATATTGTATCTAAGTGGAAAGAAAGAAAAGAGTCACAGGAAAACAATCGAGGGGAAAAGAGCTTTTTTGTTGAACGAAAGGAGATTGAAGAGAATGACTTTGATTTGAGTATTAATCGTTATAAGGAAGTAGCTTATGAAGAAGTTGAATATGAAGATCCAAAGGTCATTTTGGGGAAGGTTGAAGAATTGGAGGGGGAGATAATGAAAGGAATTAAGGATTTAAAGAATGTTTGACTATGATTGTTGAATTACAAAATATTGCAAGAATCTCTTCTGGTCAGGGTGCTCCACAGGGAAAAGAAAACTATTCAAGTATAGGAAAGCCATTCATCAAGGCAGGGAATTTGGAAGAGCTTATGATTAGTAACGATGAGTATAAATCGTGTCAACTGGTAGATGAAGAAGTTGCAAAAGCTTACAAACTAAAAATCTTCCCCCAAAATACAATTGTTTTTGCTAAAAGTGGTATGTCAGCAATGAAAGCGAGAGTGTATTGCCTTCAAAACGAGTCATATGTTGTAAACCATTTGGCTACTGTAATACCTAATGAAGAAAAAGTTATCCCAACCTATTTAAAGTACTATTTCAAAAAATTTTCACCAAAATATTTGATAAAAGACTCTGCTTATCCTTCGATTAGACTAGAAGACATCAAAACCATCAAAATCCCACTTCTTTCTCTTGAAGAGCAAAAACATATCGTCCACATCCTCGATCAAGCCGACTCCCTTCGTCAAAAGCGTAAACAAGCAATTTCACTTCTTGATGATTATTTAAAGGCAGTATTTTTAGATATGTTCGGTGATCCAGTTACGAATCCGAAGGGGTGGAAAGAGATACAACTCAGAGAGGGAATCCAAAATATTATTGACTATAGAGGGAAAACCCCACCACTAGCTGAATCAGGAATTCCACTGATAAGTGCAGCAAATATTAAAAATGGAAATATTGATTTTTCTACTAAAAAATTTATTTCTGAAGATACATACAAGACTTGGGCAACAAGAGGTTTCCCTAAAGGGAATGATTTAATCATTACAACTGAAGCCCCTGTTGGAGAAGTTGCACTTTTTCCCAAAAAAGGAGTTTACCAACTAAGTAGAAGGGTTATGGCTTTGCAACCAAAAGAATTAGTGAATTCGAAGTATTTGTTATATTTAATGTCTACTTCATCGTGGCGAAAACGATTATTTAAAGATCTGCGAGGCTCTACAGTACCTAGAATACTGAAGCCAGATATTCTCAAACAAAAAATCATTCTTCCATCATTAAAAGAACAAAACAGATTTGTAGACTTAATAAATAAGACTAAATCAATTAAACAAATCATGTTTAGCCAGCATCAACAACTTGATATTCAATTCCAGGCTTTATTACAAAAAGCCTTTAAAGGGGAACCAATATTACAAACTGCTACAGCAAAAGAAGAAAAAATTGATTGGTTTAAACTAAAACAAGTCATCGGGGCAATTATTAGAAACCTTGACTCAAATGACAGTTTGCGAGGAGAAATGGTGATCGCAAAATACACCTACTTAGTGCAAGAACTCTTTGGTGTGCATATAGGCCTACATAAGCCTTGTTGGTTAGGAAAAAAATTTAGCAAAGAACACAAACAAAAAATATCTGATTCGATGAAAAGGTATTGGAAAAACAAAAGAGAAAACAATCTATAACTATATTCAGGATGAAAAAAACTAATGTAGAAAGCTTAGAGCGTGGCGACGAGTTGTTGTTAGAGGGGAATAGCTACCCCTTTAACGTGATGGATGTTGTGAAGGGGAAGAAAAGAACCAGGGTTTACGGATGGCACGATGATCATGAGGGGATAAAAATGTTTGACTGTGAGAATGGAGTTAAGTTTTTAATCTATAATCCTAATGAAAGCTGACTAACGCCCGGGCATAAGTTAGTTCATCTTAGTAGAGATGTTGGCAGGGCAACCGTTGACCCAAATGATAATCTATTAAGTTGTACTGTGAGGATTCTCCCTTGTGCCTGGACGTGAGCTAGTTAAGCTCGAATCATGAGGGGGGGGTAGCACTTGGTGCTTGCGTATGACCTTCAAGGCTGTGACCTATGTGGACCGGGCAGGAGTGAAAGCTTAACCAACCCTAACGGCAGTCACCTACCCCCTCATGTAGAGCTAAAAAAAGGGTCAATTATGAGGTATAATTTAAAAAAATAGAGCAAGATGAAAGCTGAAATAAAAGTTTATTGGGGTCCTGGTGGCTTCACCAAAGAAGTAATTAAATTTCTTAACTCATTACCAAATGGAAACGCTAAAAGATCTAAACGAGATGCTAGAAGATACGTTAAAGCCAAAGTTAAATGTAAGTCTTAATGACTGGTACGCAGTGATGCTGCCTGAAATAGAAGGAGCTATTAAGGCTGGATATAGAAAAATACAGCAACGAAACAAAAAGAATAAGATAATAAATAAGCTACGTGAGACAAATAATACAACCTCTCATGAGGTATTAAATGTAATATCAGATGAATAATTTCCCTAAACGTTACTTACAGTGGGTCACGTCTCAAATGAACGGAGATCAAGAGTCGGCAAAGAAGTATTGTCGTAAGTACTGGGATCAATACGGAGAGCGGATAGTTAAGAGAGCATGTAATGAAAAATCCTGTACATCCCTTATTAAGTTTGAGGTCCTATGCAAGGAAATAGATAAGTTTTTGAAAATTAAACATTAATTAAAATGACTTTAAAGGAAGTAGCTACCAATTTAAACAAGTCTTTCTACCCTTATACATTTATTGTTCAAAAACGTGAAATAGAAGGAGAAAGTGTTTATTGTGTTTTATCTGATTGTGCCCCCAATAGGACACTTTTAGTAGCCATGGCCATAGACAGCTTAACTAAGCGTGTTGCACGTAAATGCGCAAAGCGGATTGTAAAGATGATCAAGAAAAACTAGATAGCATAAAATCTCTTGCCAGGGGGTGGTAAGAGATATATGCTGTTATTGTCGAATTAACAGATACAATCTAGCAAGTCTGATGATGTCTGTCAATACGCACAGGCATCTTTTTTATTAGGCTCTGATTAAAGGTGCTGGACATAGGTATAAGAGCTGCAAAGGAACCACGTGTAAGGCGTGCAGAATCCTCCCTTAAAAACATGGTAGATAGAAAGAGGCGGAGCAGCGTTAAAGAAGGGGCTGTTCTACGCTAAAGAAGTCTCCGCCTCTCTCTGTTTATCATAAGGGCTGTATCGTTTGTATTTGTCGTGAGGCAGATACATTTACTTCTCAACTAAAACCTGAATTAACAGGTAGCATCCCACCTAGAATACTTGTACTAAGGTGGTATCGAGGGACTGCAACGTCCGGGGGTCAAGCGTGCTGAAAAGTCTAAGAACTCATTACACTGCATGTTTGTCACTTCTCCTACTCCGCGGGGGGTAGGGGGGGTGCGTTCCCTATCACGAATCTATTGCCTGCATCTATCTTAAATGGTATAATCTAGACATGAATGAGTGGTTAACAATTGGTGAGGCAGCTGACAAGGTAAAATCTACTAAGTACAAGGTGTTGGATGCTTGTGTAAGAGATGGGAGTTTCCGTAAGTATGTTAAGAGGCAGGATGCACGCAAGTATATACATAGGGACGGATTGCCTAGGTTAGAGCAGTTATGTAAGTTAGTCCGTCAAGAAGAGAAGAACCGAGTATCTCATTTTAGAACACCAGACTATAAGCTATGAAGATTACTTAGTAACGTAACATGAAGATTACTACAGAAGACAGATTGTTCTCGATATATATCCGCAGCAGAGATGATTGGACCTGTAAGAGATGCGGAAGGAAGTACAACGAAAAGAGTACAGGATTGCATTGTTCCCACTTCTACGGTAGGAGAGCATTGTCTACTAGATATGACCCTGAGAACGCTGATGCACATTGCTGTGGATGTCATAGATACTTTGAGGCCAACCCTAATGAATTCAGAGACTGGAAGTTTAATCAGTTAGGAAAAGAAAAGTACTGGAAGCTAAGAGAACGATGGCAACAGAAAGGCAAGAAGAAAAACACTAAAGAATTCAGAGCTTACTTACGAGAACAGATAAGAGATATTGGTTACGGACATCTAATATGATTAAAGACATAGCTTACATACTGCTCACAATATCATTCTGGATAACAATTATTTTAATACTCATCCTACACGGATTTAAATAAACATATATGCCACTCACTCCCGCACAATTTAAGTCTCTCATCAAAAAGAACCATCAAGGCATTCAATACATTCGTCCTGATGACGTTTGTGAGCATTTAAATGGAACTGAAGAGTGCAGGCTTGATCTTTATATGGAAAAAAATGGCTCACGGCTTATAGCGGAGGGAGAGATGTGTTATTTCGCAGGAGACATTTGGAGGTTTATGGAAGAGGAAGAGGTAAGGTTACTTAACCCTGATAACTAAATGGTAAAAATACCAGTGCATAACAAGAAGCATATTTCCTACGCTACACATCAAGACATACTAGATGTGTTAGGAGAAGAGATGCATAAGAAGCTTAAGGTCTGGTTGCACTGCAAGCTCCAAGCTGTTGTTGACGGTAAATTTGTGGTATATAAGCATCAGCTAGAAGACTTCTTAACTTACCAAGGCCTATGCCAGGAGGTAGACCTATGAAATTTAAAAACAAAGAAGAGCTCCAAAAGAGAATAGAAGAGTATTTTGAGTGGGCAGAAAAAAACAAAAAGCCGCTTACTATAGAGCGTTTAGCTTACTTCTTAGATGTAGATAGAGATACAATACTTAGGTACAGTAAGACAGATGAATTTTACGGCACCATAAAAAGAGCACGCACATATATCCTCTCAGATAAGGTAGAAAGATTAACTGGTGGGGTAGGGTCTGCTACTGGAATTATCTTTGATTTAAAGAATAACGAGGGATGGAAAGATAAGAATGATGATGAAGCTAAAAGAGATAGTGAAAACTACAAGATCATATTCAATGATTAGTTAATGCCAACACTACAATTAAGCTATACTCCTCACCCTTTCCAGGTAGACTTTCATAAATCCACAAAGAGGTTTAGATCGTTAATAGCTGGGAGACGTGGAGGTAAAACAACAGCAGGTGCTATTGAAGCTGTAAAGCATGCATTACAAGGTAAAACCCTTGGTTGGTGTGTATCTCCTACTTACAGCATGGGACAAGACGTAACTGTTCCTGAAGTAAAACAATGGTTACCATTAGATGCCATCAAGCACACGACTAAGACTGAGATATTTCTGAAGAATGGATCAATCATTAAGTTTAAGTCAGCAGACAATCCTGATGCCTTACGGGGTGCTGGTCTCGACTGGTTATGGTTAGACGAAGCATGCTTTATGAAGCCGTACACATGGGATGTAATTTATCCAGCTCTAGCAGACAAGAATGGTATTGCTTGGGTCACCACTACCCCATGTGGTTTTGACTGGGTTTACGAGAAGTTTTACAAAGCAGTAGAGAAAGATCCGAATAACTTTGATTGTATACGGTTTAAGTCTATCGATAATCCACATCTTGACCCTAAGCTTATTGAAAACGCTAGAAATGATTTATCTCCTCAAATGTTTCGCCAAGAGTTTGAAGCATCGTTCGAAACATTTACTGGCCTTGTGTACAAGGAGTTTGATAGAAATGTCCATGTTATTAAACCGTTTGAAATACACAACTCTTGGACCCGTCTCCGTGGAATTGACTTTGGATTTACTAATCCATTCGTTTGTCTTTGGGTAGCGATAGACGGCGATGAGAATATTTATGTTTACGACGAACACTACAAGTCACAGAGTTTACTGAAGGAGCATGCACAGGTTATACACGCTAAGACGGGTCGATCAAATATAGCTGCCACTTATAGAGACCCGTCTGCAGCTCAAGAAGCAGAAGAGTTAACTGATCTTGGTGTTTATACAACTCCAGCAATAAATACTATTAACAGTGACAAGGATTATCGAGTAGGGATTAATGCTGTAGCTAGTAAGTTACAGATCAATCCTCACACAGGTAAGCCTAAGCTGTTTGTATTTAATAATTGTGTAAATTTAATCGAAGAGTTTCAGAAGTACCGATGGGAAGAGAAGAAAGATGGCGTGAATCAAAAAGAGAAACCAATGAAGTTTAACGATCATGCAATGGATGCCCTGCGATACATCTTGTCTACTTATGCGAAACAGGATGACAGCTACAAAGACTACAGAGATGTCCAATACAACAAGTATGGAGAGCCTATATATGTTTAATATCATTTATGTCTAAAACCTTAGCCTACTACGGTGTGTGTCGATGTTGTGGCCAAGAAAGGAAACTCTATTATCCAGGCTCGCCCAACTCACTAAAGATCGACATGGAGAGAGGACTGGAATGGGTAAACGAATCTTCTTATCAGAAACATCTTAACTGCATGCACTGTTTTACAAAGCACGGTGTTAGTGGGAGTGTTAAGTATCAAGGGAAGATATCTCCTAGAGATGCCTATAATACGCTTAAGATAGCAGAGAGAGGTTTCTATATAGACTTTGATGGGATGGACGAAGATGCTAGGAACGACAAAAGAATAGACCAACAGTTAAAGAATGATGAAGCGAGAGTCAAAAAATACATGGCATGGAAGAGTAAAAAGGTTTGAAAACCTTATAGCTTAAGGTAAACTAAAACAAAGGAGTGGCAAGCCTGAATATTTTCATATGGAAAAGTACACTCCTGGTGTTGAGGTTCAGTCAAAAGCAGTTTCTCATATTTTAGCTACTTTCAGTCACTACTCAGAGCTACTGCAAACATATCGTTCCAAATGGTACGATCTTTTTAGGGCTACATATGTTTTTGAAAACTTTGGAAGACAGGGCAGTGGTCATAGTCAGATCTTCTTCCCTAAATGTTATGAGCAGGTAGAGAAAGTGCATGCTCGTATTACTGGTGCAAACCCTAAGTTTGTTTTAAGCTCTAATATCCCTATTCACCCTCAAAGTCCAGAGACAGATATGGTGGCGGTTCAAAACTTCAACCAGATGGCTTTGAACTACTTCTGGAAGATGGGCAATTGTCAGGAAAGATTTGAAAACTGGGCTAAGCTAGGACTTATTTACAATATTGGATTTGCTAAAGTTAAATTTGAGCAACAGATCTTTAAGCGACAAGAAAAAGAATTAAAGAAAAACAAGAGGGGGGAGCAAGTAGAACAGATTACAGAGATTGAGGAGGTTGTTAATGAATATCCTTCTTTTGAGGTGCCAGATATTTTTGACGTTTACTTTGATCCTCGAGTAGAGCAAGTGAATGACATGATGGCGATCATTCAAAATGAAGACCAAGTTAAGCTACGAGATCTATTAAAGCGTGAAGATATCTACTTCAATCTAGACAAATTAAACACAGTTTCTGGTGAGTTCAGTCATGAAGACGACAACTACAAGATGAATAAGTTCTCTGAACAAGGAGTTCCTTATATCACTGATAATAAACTAGAGCAGTATGTGACACTTCGTCATTACTACGGTTACTTTAGTGACCCTGAGAAAGAGGAAGATGCAAGATGTTATTACATGGTGTTAGCAGGAGATAGCGTGTTAATTAGAATGGAAGAGATAGACTTTATCCCGTTCGAGAAGTTCAGTCCTACAAGCATTCCTAATCAAACTATTGGTATGGGTATCGTAGAGCCTGTGCGCTTGATGCAAGACGCTTACAATCTTACTAGGAACCAACGTTTTGAAAACGTATCTATGGTTATTAACCGTATGTGGTTGATTAAACATGGGACAGGTATTGACCCAAGAAGACTTCAGTCAAAAGCGGGCCAGGTTATTTTCACTAAAGATATTGATGGTATCCAGCCGTTAGCTACACCAGACGTAACAGCTTCTTCTTATCAGGAGGCCAATGCTATTAACTCAGAAATCCAACAAGCACTAGGGACTATTGATGCTACACAAGCTTCAAGTTCAGAATCATTTACTAATACTGCTACGGGAGAACGGATCAGATGGTCCGAGTACAATTCCCGATTTAGATCTATTAAGCGTGCATTAGAAAGAGCATTGGGTCGTCTAGGAGAGAAGATGTTAATGATGACTGGCAAGAAAGCCACACAAAACCCATTAGTTCAAGATCCAGTAACTGAACAATTCTTTGAGGTAGCTAAAACTAACTTTGACTCTGTAACTGACTTCTTCTCGGTCAGTGTTTTAGCTGATTCTACAGAGTTTGACTCTATCGACAACAAGCGTGAGAACGACATTGCTTTCCTACAGATGGCCATCACGATGCAGTCCCAAGGTGTGCCAATTGATATGGTCAAGATTTGGAACAAGGTGGCTAAAAACTTTGGTGAAAACGGGATGGAATACATCTCTCAGCAGCCACAGCAGCCTCAAGGGGGAAAACAGCTGCCAGAAGAAGCGGCAGAGAGGGCTATTGGATCACCATCCCCAGAGGAACAATTAACTGAAGAACTAACCCAAATGAAATAATGTTTGAACGATTTAAAAAATACAAAAAGAAGAAGGCTGTTAAGGATAAATTACAGAGTCTAGACCAAGAGTATCAGCATGAGTTACGTCAGGCTGCACACTTCTTATACAGCGATGGATATGCGTTTTTAACTGATTACTTCGAAGCAAAATCAGAGATATTACGTGATGGCTTAGAGATTAGAGACCCGTTGAGTAAAAAGGATCAACAAGAAATGGTGATGATTAATGCTGAATTGGCTGTAATCAGAACGTTTTTAGCTGACCTCCAGCCTATGAAGGAGCAACTAAAGATGGAAGAGGAGATGCAAAGAGTAAATGCTGGGGCTCATAAGTAACTTGCCACTCATTGAGCCTCGCCATTTGTTCTTTAACTTCACAATATGTCAGAAAACACTACCTCACAGGATAGTGCTCAAGTTGAGGCCTCTGAAATCGTTGATCAGACAACCCTCGAGCAAGCATTAGCCCAAGAGCCTGTTGACAACACACAGGAAGAAAACATTTCACAAGAAACAGAGCCTTCTGAAGAGCCTCAATTAGAGCTCAAGGAACAACCTCGCAAGATCTTAGGAAAGTACAACACTCCTGAAGAGGCTGAAAAAGCTTACAACTCTCTAGAAGAAGATCTTAAACGAAAGAGAGAAGAGCATCGCCAATTGACTGAGCAGCTAAAGGCCGCAAAGGAAGCTCAACAAGACGCTCAAATGAAAAGCTTTGAAAGCATGGATTATGAAGAACAGACTAAGTTCCTCGCTCAACAAGTTGCTGATATGCGCCAACAGTTAGCTGAGTCTCGTACGGCTCAAGAACAGTTAGCACAGCAGCACTTTGCATCAGATGATCAGAAGCAAATGGAAGAGTTCATTACGAAGAACACATTGCTTCAAGAGTCAGGAATGGAAGATATGTTCAGAATGGTCGCTAACCAGCCTCAATATCGTGAATACTCGTTTGATTCAATCTTTAAAACATTGTTTCAGCCGAAGATTGAGAAGTTGATGGGCAAAAAGATCAAGGTCAGGGAGAAACCTGTTGTAAATACTCCCAAAGAAAAACCCAAGCCGAAGGCGGTTAAGGATTTGTCTCGTGGTGAATATGAAAAGAATAGAGAGCAAATCCTACGTGAAGCTGGGGTAAATATATAAATAACTATTACTTATTATGGCTTTCCAAGTACATCGTGCTGAAGCTGTAGTAGATCTAAGCGCTGCTGACGATACTACTGCTTACACTATTGACGCTCCAGGTGCTGGTTTCGTTAAAGTAGACGAAATCTTTGGACGTTTTGAAGAAGCTGTAGCGTCTGGTGGTTTCACTACTACTGCTCCAGTTATGTCTCTTGAAATCGGTGGTACAGAAGTTGCTACTTACACTACTGGCACTGCTGCTACTGCTCGTGCAATCGGAGACACTATCGCTAGTATCTTCACTCCTGATGAAGTGGACGCTTTTGCTGCTACTTCTGCATACAAAGTTTCTGCTGGTGACGCAATCACTTTGAAAACTAAAACTCAAGGTGTTGGTGGAACTGTAACTGGAACTATCCGATGTTACATCCCTATGGATATCGATCTAGGGTAAGAAAATATAATCTAACTAACTATTAATTATGGCTCTTGGTACAAACCATATGACCACAACTACTGGGAACGTATTTCGCCCAGATATTTGGTCACAAGAAATCCTCCGAAAATTCGAAGCCACCCTCGTGTTGGCCAACAAAGTGCAACGTTACGATCAAGATGTAGTAAACAAAGGGAAAACTATTCAAATCCCAAAACTATCAAACCTTTCTGCTCTTGATAAAGTTTCTAACACTGAAGTATCTCTTCAAGCTCCAACTGAAACATCTATCTCTTTGTCTCTTGACAAGCACAAACATACTGCCTTCTTGGTAGAAGATCTTCTTGATGCTCAAGCTAACTACAACCTTCTTTCTGAATACACTCAAAAAGCTGGTTACGCCATTAAGCGTGCAGTTGATACTGATCTTGCTAACCTTGCTACTGGTTTCTCAACTAGTAAAGGTACTTACAATACTACGTTGACTGTTCAAGTAATGCTCGACTCTGTTCAAGCTCTTGATGACAACGATGTGCCTGATGAAGACAGATGTTGGGTTCTTCGCCCACACGCTGTAGCTGATCTACGCACTCTTTCTGACTACATGAGATACGATGGTACTGGTTACGCTGGTGGTCATGCTTACGGAGGTATCGGACAAGCTGACAAAAAACGTCCTAACGGTCTACGTGGAATGCTCTACGGATCTGAAGTGTACGGAACTAGTCAAGTTGCTCAAACTGGTAACAACATCTCTAACTTGTACATCCATCGTGAAGCTTTGGCTCTCGCTATGCAAAAAGCTCCACGTGTACAGTCTGATTACAAAGTAGAGCACCTTGGTAACCTTGTGGTTGCTGATGTTATCTACGGTGTTGTTGAAACTCGTGATGAAGCAGGTATCGAACTACGTAACTAATGTTCGTCTGAAGGGGAGGATGATTCCTCCCTTTTGATGAGTATTATTTAATGATTAAATTATGGACACTCCAATTAATCTGCCTGAATCAGCTTTTGGGCAAAATGCAGAAAAGACCCCCAATCAAAACTTTTCTCATAGTTACTACTGGATGGAAAACTCTAAAGGACGACGTGTTCCTGTAGCTCCTTTTAACGTTGCTGATTCACTACGTCGTGGGTATATCCATACAGATCGTCAATTACATAGAGATAATCCTGCTGATCGTGCTCGCCCTGAGTCCGTTGCAGCAGACCCAATTGCACGTCTTGCTGACACAATTGAGAAGGTTGTAGATCAAAAAGAGGAAAAGGCAGGGGGCCCAAAGAGAAAACGTCGAACTAAAGCAGAGATTGAAGCTGATAAGGCTATGGAAGAAGAAAAAGTCGAGGAAGTTGTTGAAGAAGGGGAAAAGTCAGAGTAAAATATAACTAATTGATGAGTGGCAAGCATCATTTTTTAACTTGTCACTCATGTCTCAAGGCTTAGTACATTACAGGGAGTCTGATGGAACTTTTCAAGAAGTCAGTAATAGTAAACCTTTACCGGTTACTTCTGCTGGCGGCGGGGGTTCTGCTTCTGGTGGGGGTTTATCAACTTATTATGCGAAGCCTAGTGGAAGTAACGCTGATGCTACTTCAGCTTATGCTTCTGCTACAACCTTAACAGTTACAGGACTTCCATATTCATTCACCAAGTACGATATTGTATCAGTTCGACAGATCCCAAATTCTGGAGGGTCTGGGGCACAAGACACTGTCTTTACGGATGTAGCCGATTTTTCAGTTTCTGGAAACACAATCACCGTAGCCAATGCATCTTTTGCTGCTACTGATGAGTTTGTTGTTGCCTTTGCATTGCCTCCTAAATCTATTGATTCAGTGAATAATGCCCAGGATGTCCAAGCCATAAACCCAGACTACCATCGAAATCTTGGAGTTATTTCACATGTGGCCTCAGCACAAGATTTCACTGCTTCTTTTGCAGATCTTGGGAGTGAAATTAATTGTAAGGGTTATAAGTACCTTTACTACTACATCACTCTAGACATTAATAGTACTCAAAACGCTAGAATCAAGTTTTTAGCTAAACACACTGCTGGAGGTAGTGATGAATACAAAATAGACCACAATCAAATTGAGTGTCCTGCGACTACAGTTTCTGCTGTTGCAGGGAGTGAAGATTCATATCTTGAATTCGACAATGACCAGGATGACCTCTATTGCATCAAAGTGCCGATTTTAAATGGTCTTCCGTATATTCAGCCTCAAATTGAAGCAGGAACTGTAGGCGCTACTGCAGGTCAAATTGATGAGGCTTATTACACCTTAGGATATTAATTAATCACAAAATTATGTTGTTTAGAGTTTATCAAAAGTCATCCGCCCCAACTAAAGTTAAAGTTGAGGACGTGGATAAAAATCATGTACAGGCAATCTATGGTCGCATCAAATTAAAAGGTAATGCAGCAAGAGCCTGGAAGCATGATAGAGATGAGAACGGTATCATTGATAAGGTAGCAGAAGTTGACTACAAGTTGGATGTTTATAGGCAGGTACAGTCTGCTGTGAAGGACATTACTGCTTTTACTGAAAGTGTTATGTCTGGAGAGAATCCACCTGAAACTAGAAGTGATCTCAATCAGGCAATCAAAGATTCAGGTCTAAAAATTGCTGGGTTGCCATTGAGTGATGTTATTTCTGACATGATTGCTCATTCAGATGGAGATGTTGAGTCAGGAACTACATGGGCCCAATTTAAAAAAATGTTTGTTTTAAATTAAATGAATTCACCACTTACACATCTAGGGCAAATTTTAAGAGAGGGCTTTAGGTCTCCCTTGAGTGTTGCTTTAAACGGTGGCACCACAATTCTTGGTAATCCAGTGATCAACAATGGATATGAAGGTGATGGCGCAACAGATGGAGTTGTTTATGAGGATAGACAGTGGGCTGAGATTGGCAATAAATTTACGTTTTTCATGCGCGTAAAGAGCATGGACGACTTCACTAACCGTGCCATTTATGGGGCGAGTAGTGGGAACGGGCCAATGCTTAGGTTCACTAACAGCACATCGATCAATATATGGAATGACACAGGGGCGACAGCTCTTACTTTCGGCATAACAGCCCCATCAGGGCCATTTACAATTGCAGTAACCTACGACAACAGCACTCAAGTATGCTCATTGTATATCGACGGTGTACTTGATCAGACACAAACCTTTGCACAAACAGCAAATAATTCTGGAGCTTTAGTTGTTGGGGCTAGATTGACTGGCAATGACTCATTTGATGGGAAAATTGAAGAGTTTGAACTATGGAGCAGAGTTATGAGTGCAAATGAGATTTTAAAGATGCACAACAAGGGCCTACTGGATAGCAATCGAAGCGTAATTACTATGTTACCTTTGCATGACAGGATAGGTTCGGCAGCTCCATTTACAACTACGAACACAGAGGGCGTTAACTCTACACTTGGGAATGGTTCAACCTCATCAACTTTTCCTGCAAAAATATCAGGTAGAAATGGATACAGTTTTGATGGCACAAGTGATTACATCACTGTCCCCCATGTTGAGAATATTCGTACTATCTGTGTGTGGGCTGACAATAAGCCTGACGCTAACTTTAGACGATTAATATCAAAGGGAGATAACGATATTTCAATGCTTATCTGGAACGATGGCACTTATCGTGTCTACTTTCAGAATACGGGCGTTGATATTAATAGTGGCATCACCCCATCTCGAGGCCTTCATATGTTTAGCCTTACTTTCGATGGTTCAACAGTTCGTACTTATGTAGATGATGTAGCTGGGAATACATCTGCTCGCACTGATTACGTAAGTACAGATGACCTTCTTCTTGGGGCCGTTAACTTTGTCTCTATACAGCAGTTCTGGAATAGCGATATATATAAGGTTTTGATTTTTGATGAAGCATTAACCCCACTTGAGATAGAGAACCAATATCTGCAGGGTGCTAAATATTTTGGAAATTTATAATTATGAGCCAACTAATAACACAAAACCTGGTTTTAGATTTTAATGCTTTTACTGGGACAGCCTATGATTTTTCTGGCAATAATGGAGTTGGGACTATCCTTGGACAAGAAGGATTCCTGAAGACAGAAGATGGATACGGGTTTTCCTCAAGTAATGGCTCAATCTCTTCTTTTAATAGAACATCAGCAATAAGATACGATTACAATGATATTCAAAATTTAGATGCCTGCTGTATTACTATAAGAATAGATGGGGTAAGTTCATCTAACATGGGGGGGCTATTAGGAAAGTTTGGTAGCTACCAGTTTGTATTGGGATATGTTGGGTATTTTTTGGGATATCTAGTATTAGAGGGGAGTGGCCCGACTTACAGCTATCTACATAGTAGCAACATCCCTACTGGGACAAGAACACTTTCTGTGAGAAAGGCTGCCGGTATTTCTGTCCCAGAGTTTTATGCAGATGGAGTATTTATTGGGAATGGAGCTAATGCTATTCAATTTGGGACGTCAAGCAATCCATTGATTATTGCAAATTCTGGTGTAGGCACACCAATTTTAAATGTTGACCAGCCTGTGCAGTCGGTAGTTATAAGGAATAGTGAAGGGAGCGCAGAACAGATAGTCTTAGACCATAAAGCTCTTGTTTCTAGGAAGACGGCATTTAAATCTAAGAGAAATTTTTATACGGCACCAAGTGTTGGGGTCCCTTCGTCTGGTTCGGCATGGAACGCTATTGTTTCAAAAGGTCAAATCATCGATCAAGGGCCTAATCATTACAATGGAACGATTTATAGTGATATTGCTGCGACTCAGTCAGCGGGCCTTATTCCAGTTGAGACCCCATGGGGTGAGCCTGCATTAGGAAACACGAAAGGAACCGGGGCACACATTAACTTTGGTGCGGCTGCAAATGTTCAATACTCTGGAGCAGACACTGTTTTTGGGTATGCTCAGTGGTTTAAATGTTCTAGCGATGGAGCTCAAATGCTTATGAGCAGAAGTGGAAACTATTTTCTACAAAAAATTAGCGCAGGTAATTTGCAATTATCGATGGGGAGCGGTGCATGGACGGTTACAACATCGCCAGTGCGAGATGATGTTTGGCATTTATATAGTTTTTTTGTAGATGAGGATTATGAGTATATTTATATTGATGGCGAAGAAGTAGGGAAAAGCGCTCGAACGGGTACACCTGGAGGTGGAACTTTAAGGATTGGTCAGTACGTAATCACTGGCTTTGATATTGATGGAGCAATAGGGCCACAGGTTTTTTATAGATCATTTAGCAATCTTGCTGAATATCAGGCAGAGTTAAAAAAAGAATGGAACCGTGTAGCTAATAAAGTTATTTACGAAGAAACTTTTTCTGACGCACACATTCATAATTCCGACATTTCTTCAGGTCCTATACCTGGGACAGATTGGGACGTGCTTTCAGTGGGAGGAAGAATTGTAGATGGACCAGATCTGGGGACTAAAAGTATAACTTCTTCTTCAGCGGGAAATTCTATTAGAACTCCTGGGGTTACTCATACTTTTGGAGTAATTGAAATTGACTGTACACCAACTTCAGGCACTCGGTGTCGTCATGCCTTCTCGTCTCCCGGCTCTTTTTCGATCCTAGATGTAGGAGATTCTGGTAATGGGCGTATTGCCTACACTACAAGTACCGGAGGTGTGGTTTTTGCTACTGCAAATAGCTCCTCAACTACTGACCGACAAACTATCCGCATTGATAAGAAAGCTAATACATCGACGAATAACACGAGTATTTACAAAGACGGGGCATTGTTGACTGCAGCCACAGGAAGCAACCCTTGTACTGATATTACTAATTTTACTGTGGACAGACAGATTACTACATATAGTAATGCTCAAATCCACAGCATCAAGCATTATTTTGGAGTCCCCTTAACCTAATTAAATGGCTAAACCTTGCGTAAAAGATTGTCACAATAAA